>NZ_CP139714.1 GCF_034377145.1 Sulfitobacter sp. OXR-159 | reverse complement strand
CAGAATGCCGAAGGTGCGCAATCGAGCGAAGGTCTGGTGAGGGCCTTTGTGCAAGAATGTCGTGGGCGGCATATCATCCTGCCGGGAACGACTGTCATGGAACGGATGTGCGCCGACGCGCTTGTTGCTGCCGAACGCCGGATCGAAACTCGGATAACGGCGCGCCTTGACCGCGCGATGCGCGCTCGTCTCGATGGCTTATTGAATGAGGAAGAGGAGGGCCAAACCACCACGTTCGTGTGGTTGCGCCAGTTTGAGCCAGGCAAGAACTCCGCAGATATCAACCGCCTGCTTGATCGGCTGGAGTTTCTGAAGGCGATTGCCTTGGCACCAGAAATTATGGACGACATCCCAGCACATCGGGTCACGCGGCTGCGCCGTCAGGGAGAACGCTACTTTGCGAAAGGACTACGTGACATCACCAGTGACCGCCGCCTTGCCATCCTGGCCGTCTGCGTCGTGGAATGGAGCGCTGCCATCGCAGATACCGTTGTGGAAACACATGACAGGATTGTAGGCAGCGTCTGGCGGGATGCGAAACGGATCTGCGACGCGCGGGTCACGGAAGCTCAGGCGGACGTCGCAAAGACCCTGGCTGGATTTGAGACCCTGGGATCAAACCTATTGATGGCCAAAGGCGACGATGCCGCCCTCGCCAATGCCGTCGATAGTTCTTGCGGCTGGAGCGGCCTTGAAAGTCTGGTCGCGCAAGCAACACAGCTTCAGGCAACGGTGAAAGCAGATACTCTGGCCCATGTGTCCAAGGGCTTCCACCGGTTCAAACGCTATGCTCGGCGCATGTTGAATGCTCTGGATATGACATGCGCCAGTGTGGCCCAGCCATTGATCACGGCAGCGCAGATTATCCGTGACAAACAGGATATCCCGGCCACATCGCTGACCTTTTTACAACCACGTTCGAAATGGCGACCGCAATTCCGCGCGCCCGATATTGATCAAGAGCGGCTGTGGGTTGTCGCCGTCCTGTGCCACCTGCGCGATGCGTTCCGTTCTGGCGATATCTGGCTTCCGCATTCGCGGCGTCATGCCGACATGAAGCAAGCCCTTGTGTCCATCGATGCCGCCCGCGCCATGGGGCTTTCAATGCCACTGGAACCAGAGATCTGGATGGCTGATCGAAAGCGCCGCTTGGAAGAGGGGCTGAAACGGCTGGCCAAGGCGGTGCGCTCCAAAACCTTGCCGAGTGGAGTCATTGAAGACGGCGTTTTGCGCGTGAGCCGTCTTGACGCCGATGTGCCGGAGGAGGCCGGTGATCTCGTCCTCGATCTTTACCGTCGTCTGCCGGAGACGCGGATCACCGATATTCTCACAGAGGTCGACAAAGACACCGGCTTCACCGAAGCCTTCACGCATCTGCACACCGGTGCCCCATGCCGTGACAAGATTGGCTTGCTGAACGTGCTCCTGGCGGAGGGTCTCAATCTAGGCCTGAGTAAAATGGCAAATGCCACCAACACTCATGACTTCATACAGCTTTCCCGTTTGTCACGGTGGCATGTCGAAAGCGAGGGAATGGCCCGCGCCCTGGCCATGGTGATTGATGCGCAGACCCACCTGCCAATGACCAAATTCTGGGGTGTAGGGAAAACGGCTTCCAGTGATGGGCAGTTTTTCCCAACGACGCGGCAGGGCGAGGCAATGAACCTCATCAACGCAAAATACGGCAACGAGCCGGGCATAAAGGCCTACACCCACGTCTCTGACCAGTATGCGCCATTCGCCACTCAGGTCATTCCCGCCACGGTGAGCGAGGCACCTTATATCCTCGACGGCTTGCTGATGAACGAGGCGGGACGGAAGATAAAAGAGCAGTATGCCGACACCGGCGGCTTCACCGATCTCGTCTTCGCCGCCACGTCCCTGCTCGGGTACCACTTCCATCCCCGCATTCGTGACCTGTCCTCCAAGAGGTTGCATGTGTTTGACCTCCGCGCTGTTCCCAAAGAGCTGAAAGGGTTAACCGGGGACAAAATTCGGGAAGCGAAGATCGTCGAAAACTGGCCGGATGTTTTGCGCTGTATCGCAACAATGCTGTCGGGCCGGATGCAGCCAAGTCACCTCCTCAAGAAATTGGCCGCGCGCCCGAGGCAACATGATCTGGCGTTGGCCTTGCGGGAGATCGGCCGGGTCGAACGCACATTGTTCATCATCGAATGGCTGCTCGACACCGACATGCAGCGCCGCGCCCATATCGGCTTGAACAAGGGAGAGGCACATCACGCCCTGAAAGGTGCTCTTCGGATCGGGCGTCAGGGAGAAATCCGCGACCGTACCACGGAAGGACAACACTTCCGCATCGCTGGCCTCAATCTGCTGACCGCCATCATCATTTATTGGAATTCCAAACAGCTCGGAAACGCTGTGGCAAGGCGACAGCGGGCAGGATTGGATTGCCCACCCGAACTCCTCGCCCACATATCGCCGCTTGGGTGGGCCCATATCATCCTAACAGGCGAATATCGTTGGCGGAAAATAGAAGCGCAAAATCCTTAAAGGGGTTTTCTGCACTCAGCCCCACTCGACCCCCAGAGGCTCTTTCGTCACATCGTCCCATTTGATGAAATGTTTGTTTGGGACACTTTTCACGTCAACAAAATCAGGAGCTTAGAAGGCAAAAAATCCAACAGGTTCAACTGGCACGCCGTTTCCAGTTTTCCTTATGCTACAATCCTGCCCCCTACCGGAACAGACCCCATCTACGAAAACACGGGCAACGTGTCTTCGCCGTTTAGCGTAGGATTCCACACTCCGCTGCAAAGGACCCCTGAGCGCAGATTGTCACGGGAGTGTCACCGCGCGATCCGGGACCGTTGCGAATACCAGGCAGATACCGCGTCGATCTGTTCATTTGTCATGGTCCGGGCAATCGCCTCCATGACAGGCGAAAAAGCGGTGCCTCCGCGCTTGCCCTCACGCCAGAGCATAAGGCTCTCGGCGAGATACCACGTCGGCTGCCCGGCAAGCGCCGGAAAGTCGGGGCTTTGCGGTTGTGATCCCTGGCCATGGCAACTTTGGCACGACGGGATCCCGGCCTCTGCGATGCCGTCGAGGGCAATGCGCTGGCCAAGGGCCAGCAGCGCCTCGGGCGTGGAGGGCGTCCCGCCCGGAGCGGCCATCGGTACCGTGGCATAGCCAAGATCGGTGTCGCCCTCGAGAATCCCGGCCGCATCCTGCGGCGTGTCGAGCGGCAGAACCAGCGGCCCGGTCGCCCCCGGCGATGTTTTTGCGTCCTTGGCGGCATTTGCTACGGGGCCGGGATCCGGCACCGGGCCGGGCTGCCGGGCAAAGTATTCGGCAAGCCCGGCGAGGGTCTGTGCATCATACCGGCTTGCGGGCGGCTGCATGAAGCCGCTTTCGCGCCTGCCTTGCGCAAAGGCCTGCAATGTCGCGAAGAGATAGGGTGCGGGCTGGCCCGCGATGATTGGAAAGGCACCGCTGGCCGCGCCCTGCCCCCGGCCCAGCCCGTCGCGGCCATGACAGCGGGCGCAATTTTCCAATGTGTTCTCGAAGATGCCGTCCAGCGCCGCCAGCGCCTGCCCGCCCGCCTCCAGGTCGTCGTCCACGGCGCCGCCACCGAGTGCAAGATCGGCATAGGCTGCGGCGGTCATGTCTGGCAAGGCGCGCAGAAAGGCGACCTGCGCCCAGACCTCGTCATCGCGGTCCTGCGCCGGCCAGGCGGGCATCCCGGTATATTTGAACCCGTTCTTTACTATCCAGAACAGTTCCTCGTCGCTCCAGTCCACGACGCTGTCCTTCAGCCGCGGCGGCGAAGGAACCATGTTGGCCACGACCGGAGATTGGCGGACGCCGGGGGCGCCATGACAGGCGGCGCAGCTTGTCGCGTAATTGCCGGCCGACCGCTGGATCAGGGCCGGATCGGACAGGTCCAGCCCCTCGGGCCTTTCGACCGCCATCGACTGGGTGGCGACCGCGTTCTCCAGCGTCCAGCCAAGGAACCAGCGCGTTACAGGCCAATGACCCGACGAGGCCGCGACCGAAACCAGACCCGACCAGCCGACCAGCAATACCCCTGCGACGCCCAGAACCAGCAGGCCCGCGAACCGCTTCCAGGTCAGAACGATCCCCAGCCTCATCTGCAATCCCCGATCAGCGCGATGGGAAGGGTCTCGAACACCACCGCCACGAAGGACAATACCGCCAGCAGCAGCGTCGAGAACTCGAGGAACCGCTCGCGCGCCTCGGTCGTATTCTGATTGTTGTGGAAATCGCCTTCACCGGCTCGCCATTCGCGCCATGAGCGCCGCAGAATCAGACCGATCAGGGCGAGGCAGACCAAAGTCACACCGCCGATCAGTGTCCGCGTGCCGCCGATTCCGCGGAAAGGATCGCCGTTAGGCGCGCATTGCCAGGCCACCAGCAGATAGCTGAACAGGAAGTGAAATCCCCAGATCGTCGGCGCGGCGATCAGCGTCCAGAGCGTATCTTCGGTCTTGCCCAGTCCCAGCATCGCCATCCTCACACCAGCATCGGGAATAACGCCAGCAACGTCACCGTCACCAGCGCGGTTGCGAACATGAAATGCCAGTAAAGCGCCACGTTCGAGATGTCGGCGTCATGGTGCGGCGTCATCCTGCCGAAGACCGACCGCGCCAGGCAATAGGCCAGCATCAGGCTGCCCACCGCCGCGTGAACGGCGGTCCAGATCGCCAGCACCCAGACCGTCGCGGGATAGACGTGATCGGCGGGATTGAGACCATAGATCCAGGGCCCCCAGAGCAAGGCAGCACCGGCGCCAAGCGCCAGCAGGCTGCCTCCCGCCATCAGAGCGCGTGCGATACCGACCCGCCCGGCGCGATTGAGATTGCGCGCGCCCAGCGATGCCGCCCAGGCAGCGCCGAAAAGACCCAGTGACAGGCCGGGCCAGAGTGTGCCCGGTCCTGCCATGCCAGGCGGCGGAAAATCGGCGTGGATCGTGAAGTAGAACATGTAGCCAAAGGCCAGTCCGACAAAGGCCATCGCATCGCCCGCCATGGTGATAAACATCGCCCACCAGCCGGTCGATTTCGGACCCGAGACATAGAGCGGCAGGCTGAGGCCGAGACCGACGTTCTTGTCGGGCTTTTCGGGAATCGCCGCCGTTCCGCGCCAGAGCCAGACCATGATGGAAATCGTCGCCAGCACCATGGCGACAAGGGCCGGAATCCAGAACTTGAAGGTGGTGAAGATGAACACGGCCCCGGTCAGGGCAGCGGCGATCATCGGCATGAAGCTTGGCCCCGCAACCCGCAGGCACTGCATAGGCGTGCCGTCGAGGACCGAGGTAATGAGCGTCTCGCGCTTTCCTTCCTCCGCGTCGGGAAGATAGAACCGGCCCTTGTCTACGTCTTCCGCGAAATTCGGCTGTTCCCAGAGCGGATAGCGTGTGGTGACGATCGGAACCGAGCGCACACCCCAGTTTTCAGCCGGCATTTCGATCAGCCACTCAGACGTGCCGGCATTCCATGGATTGCGGTCTGCATAGGGTTCCCCGCCGCGCGGGCGCAGCACGTCCCAGACGATGATCAGAAACCCGGCGGCAAAAATGAAAGCGCCGGCGCTGGAGATCAGGTTCGCGGTCCCGACCCCAAGCTCGACCGGATAGGTCCAGACGCGCCGCGCCATGCCAGCCAGCCCGGAATAGTGCATCGGCAGGAAGGTTACGTTGAAGCCGGTGAACATGATCCAGAACGCCCACCGCCCCAGCCGGTCGGACAGTTTCCGGCCGCTGACAACCGGCCAGTAGTAATAGATACCCGCGGCCAGCGGAAACAGCATCCCTCCGATCAGCACGTAATGCAGGTGGGCAACCACGAAATAGGTGTCGTGCGCCTGCCAGTCGAAAGGCACCAGTGCCACCATGACGCCGGTCAGCCCGCCGATCACGAAGGTCGCCAGCGCGCCCGCGACGAACAGCATCGGCACCGAAAAGATCACCCGCCCGGTCAGCAAAGTCGCCAGAAACACGAATATCTGCACGCCGGTGGGGATCGCAACCGCCTCGGAGGCGGCCGAAAAGAATCCCAGCGAGGCCGAGGGCAGGCCCGTGGTATACATATGGTGCACCCACAGCCCGAAGGAGAGGAAACCGGTGCCGACGGCAGCCAGGACGATCCAGGAATAGCCCAGGATCGGACGCTGCGCGAAGGTCGGCACGATCATCGCCACCAGTGCGATGGCGGGCAGGAAGACGATATAGACCTCGGGGTGGCCGAAGATCCAGAACAGGTGCTGCCACAGGATCGGGTCGCCGCCACGGGCCGGATCGAAGAAGGGCCAGTCGAACATCCGCTCCAGTTCGAACAGGATGTCGCCCGCGATCAGTGGCGGAAAGGCGAACAGGATCATCGCCGCCACCACCAGCACATACCAGGCATAAAGCGGCATCAGGTTCAGGCGCATCCCCGGAGGCCGGCATTTCAGCGTGCCGACGATCAGTTCCACCGCCGCCGCGATCGAGGCGACCTCGATGAACGACAGGCCCAGTAGCCAGATATCTGGCCCGAGGCCCGGCGTGAATTTTTCTTCGGTCGTCAGCGGCGGATACATGAACCACCCCGAACTCGGCGCGGCACCGAAGAAAATCGAGCCGCTGACGAAAATTCCGCCGATCAGAAAACACCAGAAGCCGAAGGCCGACAGCCGTGGAAACGGCAGATCGCGCGCGCCAAGCATCTGTGGCAGCAGGATGATCGCCACCGCCTCGAATATGGGCACGGCAAAGAGAAACATCATCGCCGTGCCGTGCAGCGTGAAAAGCTGATTGTAGAAGGTGGCGGTCAGGAAGTCGTTCTCGGGCACCGCCAGCTGCACCCGCATCAGCAGCGCCAGGACACCGGCGAACAACATGAATCCGAAGGATGCCGCCGTATACCAGACGCCGATTTCGGTATTGTTCACCGCCGACCAGTAGCGCCAGCCCTTCGGCGTCTCCCATACCTTGCGCAGCCTGTCTTCCTGCCCGCGGCGCACCTCGGGGTCGTCCTGATCGGGTGCATCCGGTGCTGTCCGGTCTGTCATTCCAGGCTCCCCAGCCAGTCGGCGATGCGGGCGGTCTCTGCCTCGGGCAACATGCCGAAGGCAGGCATCTCGACCCCCGGCTTGAGATGGTCGGGCGAGGCGATGAAATCCGCGATGTTCTCGGCCGTGGTGGGCAGGATGCCCGCGCCGATCATCCGTCGGCTGGCCAGATGTGTCAGGTCGGGTCCGACGGTGCCGTCGGCAGGCGTGCCCCGCACGGAATGGCAGGCCGCACAACCGTTCTTCATGAAGAGATCGAGGCCGGGGCCCTCGGTGACGGCGGCGGGCCGGGCCTGCGCCCGCACATAGGCCTCGAACTCAGCGGGCGGCACCACGATCACCCGGAAACCCATCTGGGCATGGGCGAGCCCACAGAATTCGGCGCAGGTCCCATTGAAGACACCAAGCTCTGTCGGCTCCAGGATCAGCCGGTTCACCCGGCCCGGTATGGCGTCCATCTTGCCGGCCAGCGGCGGCACCCAGAACGAATGGATCACGTCGGGGCTGCCTAGAAGGATCGTGGTGCGTTGGCCAAGCGGAATGACGATCTCGTTGGCGCCGGGGATGCCGCCTTTCGGCAGACTGCGCACCACGCCCGGTGCGCCCGTCACACCGTAGGAGACGCGCCACCAGAACCGCTCGCCCGAGACCGCGATGGTCGGGCCATCGCCCGGCCTGCGCAGGTCGTTCAGCAATCCGAGGCCCCAGACCAGCAGCGCCGCAAGCACCACTGTCGGGAACACGCAGCCGCCCCAGATGATCAACCGCAGCCCGGCCTTTTCGCTGTGCCGCCCGGGCCGCACCTTGACCGCATAGAAGCTGACGCCGATGACGATGGTCCAGATCACCACGCCGCCGGCCAGCATGACCCAGAACAGCGCAAGGACGCGTGCCGCCTCGTCCCCTGCGGGATCGAAGGCGGATTGCGGGTTTTCGCATCCGGCCAGGGCAAGCGCCGCAAGCAGGAGTGCAGACGCCGGCACCCTCACGATCCGGCCCTGTTCGCTGCCGCCGCCGCGTCGCAGGGGCTGGCAATGCGTGTCCGGTCCATGGCGGCGAACCAGGCGGCCGCGACGACAAGCGCGGCGACCAGATACATCATCGCCGCCGCCGTCATCATCAGGACGCCGGCAAGCTGCTGATCCTCGATCAACGTCAATCCCCAGGCTTCGGGCCAGGCTCCGTAGGCCGGATACAGCGCCCGACCCGAAAAGGTCAGCAGCGCCCCGAAGATCAGCGAAAACTTGAAGCAGACGAACAGCGCGGCAATCCGCACCCCGAAGCCTCTGTTCCCGCTCCGGGCAATCATGGTCCAGAACGGCAAGGCCGCAGCGAAGATCGAACCGTGCATGACGGCATGAACAAGATCGTCCTCAAGCGCCACGGCAAGCGCGCGCGGCGCGTGCCAGAACAGGAAAACGCCCAGCATCATGGCGGTGGCGACACCGGACGCGCTCAGAAGTCTCTGTGCCCGACGCCAGGCTGCGGCTTGGGCCAGCGCACCGAACCACCTTTGCCAGCGTCGCGGCAAGGCGCGGGTCATCGTCGCAAGCGGTTGTCCCAGCACCAGAAGCGGCGCCGCCAGTCCCATCAATGTGATATGCTGGGCCATATGTGCGGAAAACAGGCTCTCTCCCCACGCATCGAGGGGCCAGACAAGGGCTGCGACCAGCGCCGCGATCCCGCCCGCAAAACACGCAGCCTGCCAGGTTCGCACACCGCGACCCTGACCCGCCCGTGCCCAGGCAAGATGCAAACCGCGGGTGTAAAGAGCGGTCGCCAACCCCAACGGCAGAAGGACCGAGGGCTGAAATGACCACATTGTCCAGAAGTCGGCCGGTGACGGCGGGGCACCATCGCTGTGCGCCCGCGCCGGCGATGCAACGACCAACAAGATGGCGGCAGGAAGCGATGCGCAAGGGGCTGCGTCAAGTCCGTGGCGGCAGCACCGCGCAAGGCGCGCGGCGCGCGGCACGATTTTCCGGGTTCCGCACGGTGTCACTGTTCTCCGCCTCCGGTGGTCCGATGCTCACCCTGCTCGAATTCCGCGCAGGTTTCAATCTTCTGGCCCGGCAAAGAGGCCCGGTCGCATGTCAGTTGCCGAGGGCATAGGCCACGACTTGGTCGCCGACTTGCGGCTTCAGAATCGGGTTGCCACCGGCGACGAAGACGACGTAATCGCGCCCCTCGTGGGTATAGACCGCAGGAATGGCGACAGAGGGCGCCTCGACCAGATCCGACCAGACCTCGGTACCGGTCCGGGCGTCGAGCGCGCGCACTCTCGCATCCATCGACGCGCCGATGAAGATGACCCCGCCCGCCGTCACCACCGGGCCGCCGAGCGTCGGCGAGCCCCAGCTTTCGGGACCGTAGAAACCCCATTGCTGCGTCATTCCGAACGGCACTTCATAGAGCCTGTCGCCGGTGCGCAGATCATAGGCCGAAAAGGTGCCGTAGGGCGGCGCCCAGCAAGGCAAATTGGCCCAGTTGGTCCAGTTGTAAAGCTGGATTCCATAGGGCGCACCCTCTTGCGCGTAATAGCCCTGCTCTGCACCGCTTTCACCGGCGACCTGAGCGTAGGTGTCGCGCGGAATGAGCTTGATCACCTGCACGATTCGCGAGGAGTTGAGGTAGAGGATGCCTGTTCTGGGATCGACGGCACCGCCGCCCCAGTTATTGGCACCGGCCGTTCCGGGCCATAGAAATGTCCCCTGTTCGGAAGGCGGCGTGAACAGCCCTTCGTAGCGGAAACGTTCGACATCGTCGCTGCACTGGCCCCAGCCCGTCACATCGGCCAGCCGAGAGACCTCGGGCAGCTTTCCGGGATCGTTGGTGGGTGCCAGCGCGGATGAAAAGGGCTGGGTCGGGGCGGCCTTTTCACCTTTCGCATCGCTGGCGGGCACGGGGCGATACTCGATCGGATAGACCGGCTCGCCGGTCTCGCGGTTGAGCACGAAGATCTGACCCTGCTTGGTGGTCTGAACCAGCGCGGGGATCGTCTCGCCATTCTTCTCCAGATCGACAAGGGTCGGGGCGGAAGGTGTGTCATAATCCCAGATATCATGACGGATGAGCTGTTGGCTCCACCGGACCTCGCCGGTCTCGATATCGACCGCCGTCACCGAGGTTGCCAGCGGAATCGGATCCGTCCGGTTGCCACCCCAGTAGTTGGGGCTGGGCGAGGATACCGGTACATAGACCAGCCCGAGCCGGGGATCGGCGGCCATGGAGGTCCAGATATTGGCGGTGCCGGTTTGCGGTATCAGGTCTTCCGGGATGAAGGACAGATCCCACTTCAACCCACCGGTGCGGGCGTCGATCGCCATCAGATTGCCCGGCGGCGCGACGGCATAGGCCCAGTCCTTCCCGGCCCAACCCAGCAGCAAGGTGTCGCCGACGACGGTAGGTGGCTGAAGCAGAGAGAACGGAAAATTGTCGTTGACCGTATTCCACTGGTTTACGTCGAGAACGCCGCTTTCGCCAAAATCGGCGCAGGGCTGTCCGGTATCGGCGTCAACCGCGTGCAATGTCGCGTTCATCGTTCCGATGTAGACGCGCTTTTCGCAAACCCCTTGCGACCCGCTCTGCCAATAGGCCACACCGCGATTCTTCAACGCGGGCTGGGTCAGCGCCTCGAGCACCGTCTCGGGCTCATAGGACCAGCGTTCCTCGCCGGTCGCGGGATCGAGCGCGAGTATGCGGTAGAACGGAGTCCCGAGATACAGTGTCTCGTTGGCGTAGATCGGTGTCGCCGACCACACGGTTTGCGGCAGCTCGTCGCTGCCGTCGGCCGCGTCCCCGGTTTCAACCGACCACACCCTTTCAAGTCTTTGGACCGTCTCGGGTGTGAAGGAGCTTACGGGAGAATACTTTTGCGCCGCAAGATTGCCGTTGAACGTCGTCCAGTCGGCAGGCTGAGCACCGGCACCCGGCGCGGCGAGGAGAAGAAAGGCTGCAAGAGTCCGTGCAATGTAGGTCACGTTGTCATCCTTCCCTGTCT
The DNA here is from genome assembly GCF_034377145.1 of Sulfitobacter sp. OXR-159. Taxonomy (NCBI): domain Bacteria; kingdom Pseudomonadati; phylum Pseudomonadota; class Alphaproteobacteria; order Rhodobacterales; family Roseobacteraceae; genus Sulfitobacter; species Sulfitobacter sp. OXR-159. The sequence continues at coordinate 24,388 of NZ_CP139714.1, read as the reverse complement.
GCTGCCTGCAAAGGCCGCAGCTAAACCGGCAAGCAGCGCCAGCAGCATTGTGGCCACAAGTACATTGGCCATCAGGAAATAGGCCGCGACCGCCGTCGCCGCCGCGTCGATGACGCTCAATGTGAGCAACAACCCGAACAGCCACCGTTTCAAATGAACGAAAGCCAGCAATGCCGCAGTGGCGGCAAGCAGCGCCGTGGAAACCAACACGAGGGTCGCGCCTGCCGACCCGGCAGTCCCGCTTGTCGGAGAAAGAAGCTCGAACAGCGCAAGTCCCAGACCAGTCAAACCCAGAATGGTAACAAGAAGCAAAGCTGTCTGGCGGAAATTTCTCGTGATCATCATGAGTATATAACGTTGTTTGTCTTCCGAGGTTCCAATCAGGAATGGCTGGATACTGTCCCGGAACATGGTGAAAAACCGCGCCGTCGAGGTCGTCGATTTATGGTGGAGTTGCGAGCTTCGAACACGGACCGGTGGCCAGCGGCGGTCATTCATCATCCTCATGCACAGCCTTGTGGTGCTCGCGATGGGCGTCGCGGAGAATCTTGAACCCACCCCAGATGAATATACCGGCAACGGCGACGCCGACGGCCAAGTCCGGCCAATTGGAGCCCAGCCACCAAACGAGTCCTCCGGCAACGAGGATGCCGCCATTCGCCGCGAAATCGTTCCAGCTGAACGTATTCGCGGCGCGGACGTTGACGTCGGGATCGTCTATCCTGTTCAAAAGCCAGACGCAGATCACGTTCACGATGGCCGCAATCACCGACATCACGATCATCAACCCGCCGAGTGGCTCTGATCCGGCGTAATAGCGCCGGACCGCATCCACCAGAACCCCAATTGCGAACAGCAGAAGCATTCCCCCCGAGACGTTTGCGGCCGCTCGTTTCCACTTGTCCGCCCGCGTCAGCGCAAAGAGACTGATGGCATAGACGACCGTGTCGGAAGTGTTGTCCAGACCGTTGGCGATCAATCCGCTGGAATCCCCGATGGCTCCGGTTACGAAGAACCCTATGGCAATCGCCAGATTCAGCAGCAGCACAATCCACAGTGCGCGTCTTACCGATGCGTTCTTTTGCTCTGCCATGTAACGTCCGAAAAATAGGTTCTGATGTCGAAGGGAGCCGACCCCCCAAACTGAGAGTTTCTTACTGTTAAGAATAAGAACTTGCGGACGTCATTTAGGTTCCAGTCTGGGCAGGGAAAGATCGGCCTCACTCAAGCGTCAGCGATCATGTTCAATGCTGGAGTTCGAAAGGCTAACAGCAAACACGACGAGGCAGCCCGTTGCGGGCTTGGATGAAAGGAGAACCTCATGTGGAAGGAAGTGAACCTGGACGGCGAGGATGTATTGGGGCTCGAATGTAATGGAAAACTGTCTAAACGAGACTTCGAAACCATGCACACATGGCTTGATCGCGAGTTGAAAGGGGCAGAGGCCAAACCGGCGCTGGTCATCTTCATGGCTTCGTTCGAGGGGTACGAAAGTGCCGCGGCGATGTGGGCGGACATGAAAGTAGACACCCGACATGCCGACGACTTCTCGCGGGTCGCCATGGTCGCTGATCAGAAATGGATCAAATGGGGGATGAAGGCGGCGGACCGAGTGTTGGGTGCCGACCTGAAATGGTTCGACAAAGATGAACGAGACGCCGCCATCTCTTGGGCGCGCGGAGCCTAGCGCGGCGGACCGGTTTAGATCGGCGATGACCCCGGTCGGTTCGCTAGAATGTATCTCTCAGCTAACGGATTCACGATTTTGTGATTGGCGAGCGTTCGAAGCTCCGGCTGGTGGAGGTTCTATAAAGCCTCTAAATGCATCCATTGGAGGCGTCCCGCGTGAAAACGGCCAGTTGCGAGACACATCCTGCCCGGTGAGGCCGGGATGCCCGTTAGGAGCATAGAACACCAAGAAAAACAGGCGCGTGAGCATCGAGATCACAGGCCCCTACCCTCCCCTTGTTTGTTGCAAAAATATGTTGCGAAATCACTTGATTGAGCAACAAGAAAGCGCAACAATCAGCGCATGAACTTTGGCTATGCTCGTATTTCCACAGATCGCGGTCAGGACACCGCCGCGCAACTCGATGCGCTACGCGCCGCCGGGTGCGAGCGCGTGTTTGAGGAACGCGCGTCCGGTGGCCGTTGGGATCGGCCGGAGCTGCACCGGATGCTCGATCAGCTCCGCGACGGCGACGTGGTGATCGTCTGGAAGCTTGACCGGTTGTCGCGATCGCTGAAAGACCTTCTGTCCATCATGGAGAAGATCAACGCCGCTGGAGCTGGTTTCCGGTCGCTGACCGAGGCCATCGACACCACGACGCCCGCCGGGCGCATGATGATGCAAATGGTCGGGGTCTTCGCCGAGTTCGAGCGCGAGATGATCCGCGAGCGCACGCGCGCCGGTCTGGAGCGCGCCCGCAAGAAGGGACGCCACCCAGGGCGCAAGCCGAAGCTGTCGGATGATCAGCGCAAAGAAATCCGCGACTTGGTGCGATCCGGCAAACGCACCGAGGCTGAGGCCGCGCGTCTGTTCAACGTCCACAGGTCCACGATCAGCCGTGTCATGCGGGAGGTGGCACCCGATGCAGCAGCTTGAGATGTTTCCTGAAGATATCCGCATCGAGCGTGTAGACCCGGATGCCAATATGTTTCGCTTCTATCGGTTGCGCCTAATGCCTGACCTGTTCGGCGGTGTCTCGCTCCTGCGGGAGTGGGGCCGGATTGGCACCCAGGGGCGGCATCGGATCGACTGTTTCGAGGATGCAGGCCGCGCCGCTGACGCCATGGTCGCGCTCTACAAGGCTAAGCAGAAGCGCGGTTATCAGCTCGCAGGGTGATGGCCGGCCCCCTGCCCTCTCGGTGGCAAATTTTCGAGACCAGCCGTTCATGCAGCGCGCAGCTAATTCGGGCTGTGATGCAGGTTTCTCGGACGCCATGCGCGGGGGTTTGGGCGGAGCGCTGCGGTTGCCTGGCGTCGGAGAAGCGCTCAGGCGGGAAATCGCGGGGTTGGGGTTGGGCGGATCGGCTGGGTCTATGGGGATTTGGAGGCTTGAGTGCCCTGGTTCCGACGGCTCGGGGTAGGTTCGTGGTGGCCCGTGAGGGCAAGCCCGTCATGGGTTCTGGTTAGTTTTTGGCAACCTGCGTCGCGTTCCCGGGATATTTGCGACCTGAGGATCGCTGAGGGCTGGATTTGGGCAGGCGGGATGTGCCGCAGCCGGTGGGGTGTGCGGTTACGATCGCAACCTGGGGACTGAGGCGCGCTGTTCATGCGGCAGCCCTCGCTGATGCCGGTGGTGCTCTGGGATGTTGTGCGGGCGCGAAGGTATCGACGATGATCAACCGGCCGCCGCAGCATGGGCATGGCAGCGCGAGGACGCGGGCGGGCGCATCGGCATCCTCGATCGTGTTATCGTGAGCAAGACCCGGAACCGGTGTTTCGGCCCCGAGCAGCTCCCTGATCCTCGCGATATTGGCGGTCCGATTGCCGTTGCCGAAGAAGCCATAGTGGCGGATGCGGTGCTGGCCTTTGGGCAGGACGTGGATGAGGAACCGGCGGATGAACTCGTCGGTTTTCAGGGTCATGGTGGTGTGCCGCCCGGGGCCGGTGATGCGGTAGTCCTTGACGCGGAAGGTGACGCCCCGGTCGTCGACCCGTATCAGGCGGCTGTTGGAGATCGCGACACGGTGGGTGTAGCGCGACAGGTATGCCAGCACGGCTTTGGGTCCGGCGAAGGGCTCCTTGGCATACACGACCCAATCGATCTTGCGTAGCGGTTGCAGGAAAGCGTCAAAAACCGCGAGATCAGCAAGCTTTGCATGGTCGCCGAAGAAGCGCAGCTTCCCGGCTTTGTGCAGCCGGGAGAGCCCGTCCAGAATGAGCCGCCTGTACAGCCGAGACAGCACACGCACGGACAAAAAGAAGTTCTTGCGGCAAGCGATCCACTTGGTCCCATCTTCAGACAAGCCGCCGCCCGGCACGATCATGTGGACATGTGGGTGGTGGGTCATCGCCGAGCCCCAGGTGTGGAGCACGGATGTGACGCCCACCCGTGCGCCGAGGTGCTTGGGGTCGGCGGCAATCCTGATCACCGCGTCTGCGCTCGCCCGCATCAAGAGATTGTAGATCTCCCGTTTGTTTTGGTGGGCGATGTCCGCGATCGGTTTGGGCAGCGTGAAGACCAGGTGGAAATACCGCACGGGCAGCAGTTCGGCCTCGCGCGCCGCCAGCCAAGCCCTGGCTGCCCCGGATTGGCATTTGGGACAGTGGCGATTGCGACAGGAATTGTAGGCGATGTGCTCATGGGCGCAGTCTTCGCACCGCGCGACATGGCCGCCGAGCGCCGCCGTGCGGCAGCGCTCGATAGCGCTCATGACCTTCAACTGATCGAGGCTGATGTGGCCGACGTTGGCCGCCAGCCAGGCAGCGCCGTGGGCGCGGAAGATATCCGCAACCTCCAGCGATGGCCGAGGCAACGGGGGCTACGACGCGCCTTTCTTGCCCTTCTTGCGCTTGGCCGACCTCAAGTCATCCAGCGGGCTGTCCACTGCCGCGATCATGCCCGTGGCAACGCTCGCATATCGAGCCGTCGTGGTCAGTTTGGTATGGCCGAGCAGTGCCTGAATGACCCGGATGTCCACACCACGTTCCAGCAGATGTGTCGCGAAGGAATGGCGCAACGTGTGCAGCGTAACCGGTTTGGTGATGCCCGCCATCCGCGCCGCCTCCTTGAACAGTCGCGAGATCTGGCGGGCCGAGAGATGTTTGCCGCGATAGCCGGGGAAGAGAACCCGCTCGGGGCCAGGCACGCCTGCATCCTGGCCGGTGGGGCGTTCGGTCCACCATTCGCGCAACAGGCCCAGAATATCTGTGGGCAACATCACGTTGCGATCCTTGCGGCCCTTGGATTGCACGATGCGGATGATGTTTTGGGCGCCATCGATGTCGCCAACGCGCAACCGGACAACTTCGCCCGCACGCATCCCGCAGCCATAGGCAAGCGACAACATCACGCGCGCCTTAAGGCCAGGTGCCATGGCCAGGATGCGTTTAACCTCATTGCGGCTCAGGACAAGCGGTACCTTCACCGGCTCCTTGAGGCTGAAAATCTCGGCCACAAGATCGTGCCGTCGCAGGGTGACCCGGAACAGAAACTTCACCCCGGTCATCGTGCGATTGCGCGTGCAGATGCTGGTGCCGGTCTCAATCAGATGCTGTTGGAAATCGCGGACGTCATCTGGCTCCGCTGTCTCTGGCGAACGCCCAAGCCAGGCCGCAAACCGCTTGCACGCCCGCAAGTGTCCGATCTGAGATGCCGGTCCTAGATTGCGCGCCGACATATCCGCGATCATGCGCGCCCGAAGCGGCGTCAAGGGTGTGGAGTGCTGTACATTCATGGGAAAACCCTCTGTCAACCGAGGCAAAATCACCTCGATCAACAGCACAAACCCAACACCGCAAACCGCAAAACAAATCCCGACTAAGCGCAACCCCAGCCATAGGCGCCCATATCGCGGAGCGATTTAGTGCAAGAGCCCGAAGGGACGGATGCTGCGCTTCGCACGAATGCCGGGTATCATTCTTCTTGACTGAACTTGAGTGGATTTCCCAATGCCTGAAAGCTACGACACGATTGGATTGGACTACGCCAAATTGCGCTGTGCTGATGCGCGGATCGCGAAGTTAATACATACGGCACTCGGTGAAAGCCGAGCGGTGTTGAACGTTGGTGCAGGTGCAGGCTCCTACGAGCCTGTGGATCGTATGATTACAGCACTCGAACCGTCCGCCGAAATGATAGCGCAGAGGCCAACATCCAATGCGAGAGTGGTGCAAGGCATCGCCGAAAACCTTCCTTTTGATGATGATTGCTTCGACGCGGTTATGGCGGTGCTGACAGTGCATCACTGGAACGACAAGGCAAAAGGCATGGCCGAGTTGCGCCGAGTTTCGCGTGGCCCCAAAGTGATCCTGACTTACGATCCTACATTCCGTGACTTTTGGCTATTTGACTATTTCCCAGAACTTGCCGCACTAGATAAGGGCCAGATGCCGCCAATAGATGAATATGCGAAATGGCTTGGCGAGGTGGAAGTGTCACCAGTTCTGATCCCGCACGATTGTTCTGACGGTTTTCTTGCGGCCTACTGGCGGCGTCCTTCTGCATATCTTGATGCCCGTGTTCGTGCTGGGATTTCCTCATTCTGGAAGATTGGCGATATCGCCCCCGGTTTGGAAAGCCTTAGGCTCAGGACCCATTGATCTCAGCGGTAGGGCATGATTCACCGCGCGAAAACTGAGCGGTGACATGTCTGATCTCTTCTGGCTGAGCGATGCGCAGATGGCGCGTCTGGAGCCCTATTTCCCGAAGTCCCACGGCAAGCCCCGTGTCGATGATCGGCGCGTCCTGAGCGGGATTATCTTCATCAACCGCAATGGGTTACGCTGGCGAGATGCGCCAAAACAATACGGTCCCCATAAGACGCTCTACAACCGCTGGAAGCGTTGGAGCGACAAAGGCATCTTCGCGAAAATGTTGGTTGGACTGGCTGCCGAGCACGGCGAGAGGAAGACCGTGATGATCGACGCCACCTACCTGAAGGCTCACCGAACGGCGTCCAGTCTAGCCGCTAAAAAGGGGGGCGCGGCCGCCTGATCGGACGGACCAAGGGCGGCATGAACACCAAGCTGCATGCCATATGTGACAGCCAGGGACGGCCCCTCGACCTGTTCGTCACGGCAGGACAGGTGAGCGACTACATCGGCGCACGGGCTCTTTGCGACAGTCTGCCGGATGTCGATTGGTTGCTCGGGGATCGCGGCTACGACGCCGACTGGTTTCGAGAAGCGTTGAAAGACAGAGGGATACGCGCCTGCATCCCCGGACGGAAGCAGCGGAAGGCGCCGGTGAAGTATGACAAGCGCCGATACAAACGCCGAAACCGGATCGAGATCATGTTCGGCAGGCTCAAGGACTGGCGGCGCGTCGCCACACGCTACGACAGGTGCCCGAAGGTCTTCCTCTCAGCCATCGCCCTCGCCGCTATCGTCATCTACTGGCTATGAGCCTAGGCGTGATCTCGAAAGTGGGACTTGGACGAAGCAGTTTGGTGACGTTCTTGAACTCGATAAGCGTGACTGTGGGTATCGCCTTGTTGTCGCACCGTGAATTCACCATCTGCGCCGCCATAGCGGACCTTCAGAAGGCATAACCAAACGGCGGCAAAGTCCCGCGACCAGTGAGTTCCGACAGCGTGCAGCGAGTGGCCGGACTTGCATATTGCGACGTGAGCCAACGCCTTACTGGCCTTCGCCGTTCGAGCCTATTTCCTCTATTCTGCGTCGAAGGCGCGCCTTCGACGCTGCAAGCTCTTCTTCGGTCAATTCCGGTCTGGGTTTCAGGCATTGGAGACGCGCCGCAACAAGGGGCTCTGCATCCTCGTGTGCGCATTGCAGTTCTTCCGCGATGCTTGAAACGAAAGCGTGGCGGTTAAGCTCCGCGCTCTGTAGCCCGCCCAAAGTGCGCTGGAGGAAGATGAACGCGGATGCGATGTCTTGATACCCCAACGCAGCGGCTTTTTCGAACCGCCGGGCATCAAGCTGGCCATCAAGTTCATCGAGAGCCTTTCGCAGATCACCAACCGCCTGGGCCACACCAACGACTTCGCCCATCATGGCTTGATCGACAGTTTCAAGCTCACCTGTCCTTGCGTCCAGAACGCGGTCAGCGTCGGCCATATCCACCGGCCCCCTACCCTGCGGCGCGATCCAGAACCTCTTCGGCCCACTGGTTCAGGCTCTTGCCGGACAGCTCCGCTGCGAGCGCAGCCTTGCGATGCACTTCGGGATCGACACGAAACATCACCTGGCCGGAAAAGGCCTTCTGCGGCTCTTTACCGATCTTTGCGCAGGTTTCGATGTAATCTTCGACCGCTTCGTGAAAGGCATCCCGCAAAGCTTCAACCGTGTCCGCGTGAAAGCCGACACCATCGCGGATACCGGCGAGGCGTCCGGTAAAGATTCCATCTTCGTCGTCATATTCGATGCGGGCCGTATAGCCCTTGTAGGTCATGGAATTGGTCATGGTGTAACTCCGATCCGTTCCAGGAACGCGCGGGCGGCGCGCACTTGGTAGCGTTTGGCTTCCTTGGCGGGGTGCGGGCGGTGAAACGTCTCGACCTCGCCATCCTTCTCGAACCGCACCCGCGAGCCGCGTCCTTCGATCACCTGTGCGCCAGCAGCGACAAGCAAACGCTCGATTGCCGACCATTCGACAGTGCCGGACACCGGGTCTGTGAAGACAACGGCTAGGGTCTTGCGGTGTTTGCTGTTCATCAGGTCATATAGCAAGTGCTAGCGAAAAATGCAAGCATACTTCATTCTCAGCATAGTGGCAGGATGTCATCCATCATCGAGAGCTGTAGAGTTCCCACATCTGTTCGATCAGTTGGCCCTGGGTGATTCCAAGTTTTTCCGCTTCGGCCGCAATAGCCTCCCCTACTTTGGGAAAAACCTTCGGGTGCAGCTGGTGGGTGCGAGGACTGGGTTTGCGGCCAGGCTTCTTGCGAGGGGTGCGATCAAGGAACCCCCTAGCCTCTCCAACGTCATCCACACGCCGGACTTCTTCGGCGCTTGTCTCTTTCGGGCGTGCCGTAAGGCCCGCAAGCCTATTTGAGCCGCTCATAAACAGCCTCCGCGAAGCTTTGGGCGTTCGCCAGGGCCTTATCGACCTTGCCGCCCGTTCTCAGTTCCGTGTCGTTCATCATCGCAGTCAGATCGCCGCCATAGGCAAATATTTCCGAGAAGGCGGCGCGAGCGACCAGCGACGGTTCGATCACGTCGATTCCTGCCCCGCTTAGTTGTTCTTCCAACTCTTTCTGGACACGGCTTTTCACGGCCGCACTTGTTTTAGTCAGCACAACTGCGTGGCGGATATCGCGGCCGAGCGCGTCCTCCTCTTCGCGGACGAGAGCCAAGGCTTCGGAGCCAATCTCTGCATCCAGCGCGGTCGCCTGCATTGGAACAATGACCAGATCAGCCTGAGAGATAGCACGGCTCACAAGCTGTGACGCGATGCCTTCCAGATCGACAATCACGATCTTTCCGTCTCCGTCAGCCGCACGGATCGACGGGACGATCTCCGAGCGACCGATATCGCCAAGCAGGGAAACCCCCTTGGGCATTCCGTGAGACGCCCATCGACTCAGAGATTTGTTCGGGTCACAGTCCAGCACTGTGACCTCAGCCCCCATGCGCGCAAACTCGGAAGCGAGAAGCACCGCGCAAGTGGACTTCCCAACGCCCCCCTTGGGGCTTGCCATAACGATAACAGGCATTGCTCAACCCTGCCAACTGTTGTTCTTACCGGTTTTATATCTCTAACCGGATTAGTTTCCAATACCGGATTTTATTCTCCTACCGGATATATTTCACTTACCGGTTATGTTTCCATAACCGGTTTTACATCTATGGCCGACCACGCTTTTCAAACCACTTGCGGCAGAACCCGACGAAGGCTCGATCCGCGTTGCGAGGCGGTTCAACGATCCAGTCCCGCCACTCATGTTCCAGATGATACACGTCCCACCCAGGCGCAGCTTGACGCGCCAATTCGTAGGTTTCGGCTTTCAGGGACGACACGCGGCCCTCAATCAGCGAGGGACCGGTCATCGTGCCGCGATTGTGGAAGATGACCATATCGGCCTCTTCATCGAATGTGACGCGATAGTCGGGCAGATGATCGTGACGGGCCAGCTCCTTGATCATCTGTCTGAACCGCTTTTCAGGGCTCTGGGAACCAGACTTGAGCAGCAACTTGGCGAGCGTGATGCGCCAGCTCTTCTGCTGGCCGCAATGCTTGCGGGCCAGCTCATACACGCGCCGCTCGATTGGCTTGCGCAGGCGGAAGTAATCCCGATGTAGCGTCAGAACCTCTTCGTTGCGGATCGCATTGAACACCCAGCCGGAAAGCTGGACCTCGCACCAGAGAAGGCGGCCGTCCATGCCATGTTTCCGGCGGATCGAGGAGGCGTCTATCAAACCGAAACCGTCGATCTGTTCTTCGTCTCCAGTTACGATGTTGGTCCGTATCCGCGTTCCTTCGAGACGGTCGAGCGCATCGAGGAGGGACTGGTACTCCCGACCGCTCGTGCCACGGTTCGCGAAGATCAGCAGCTCGCGCGAGTTGATACGGACACGCGGTGAAACCTGTTCGCCCTTCTTCAGTTTCGCCATGATCTGACTGATGCAGTAGATCAGAATATCCTTGTCGTAGATCGTTGCGAGGCCCTTGACGCTTGGCGTGATCTCCAGCCAGTTCTCGCCGTTCCTGTATCGCTTCACCGAGGTTTCGGGCTTCTTAGACAGCGAATAGAAGGGATGCTCCATGTGCTGCATCACGTCCTTCAGCACCGCGTCGGCAACGTCGCAGATGAACAGATCATGCTGCGGATGACGATCTGGGAGGAGGGGGGCGAGATTCGTGTTTTCAGTTACCATGCGGCGACATTCGTGTTTTCAGTTACCGCTGTCAAGATTCGTGTTTTCAGTTACCGAAATCAGGATTTCAGTTACCAAGATTCGTGTTATTAGTTACCAGCACACTCGCTAGTATTTTAATACCAAAGGATAAAACGACATTATCTTGGCGCGTAACACAGAATCTAACACATATTAACACCAGACGAAGCCTACAGCTCCTGTGGATAAGTGCCTAATCAACCACGCTGAACGTCACGGCTGGTAGAATACGCAGGCGTTGACGCCCTCTGTTGTGGCCGTCCACATCGCCCCGAGGACAGCGCATGTGGAGGGGGTGCTGGCCAAGAAACGGGGCAGGGCGACGGTCATCGCCAGGGCCAGAACGAGCGCACCCAGACCGAACCAGGGCCAGTAGGATTTCCAGCGGTCCAGCCTTTCTTCCCGGTCCCGGATATTGCGGAGAAGGTTGCCGCGATCCTCGCTGGCCTGATCGAGGACGGCAGCCGTCTTGTTCGTTCGCAGGTCCAGATGATTGGCCGTGCGGTCGAGACGCTGGAGCGTGTCCAAGAGGCGCGCATCGACGGCCTGTCCGATCCGGTCGCCGAACCCGGCGGGATCATTCTGGCTCTGCACGGTCACAGCCGCTCGCCGCGCCTCGTTCGCCGCCGTGGTCGCACGGTTGATCGCCTTGGTCTGATCCTCCACCTGGTCGGACAGGTTCAGCGCCAGGCTCGCCAGCCGGTCGAGGGTTTCGCGCAGCTCATCGTCTGAGAGGGCAGGGAGGTCGGGTTGGTCTGGCATCGGGAGGCGTCCTTCGGATCACTGGTCCTGTGGGACGAACAGCCCCTTGAAGTCGGGGTCGGCGTAGTAGCGCAGCTTTTGGGCCAGCGCCGAGGGCTGGCCCTGAACACGGAGAAGCTGCAGCCCCGGCGGCATCTGCATGATTTCATCGGGGGTGAGAAGATCGCGGCCCGTGAGGTTGTTGGAGAAGCTGGGATTGTCACCCGGCTTGTAGCTGTCGGTCTGGAACCCGGTGGTTTCCTGGCCGATCATCTGGCTCAGCCATTTGGCCGTTTCAAAATCATTGACCCCGAAGACCTGTTGCACCCCGGCATTGGCGATGAAGGTGCCAGCACGTTCGCCGTAGAGATCGCGGAGCTGGCTCATATCCTGCAAGATGGGCCAGAGCTGGAGGCCATAGCCCGCCATCAGGCCCATGGCGCGCTCTACAGCTTCCAGACGACCTAGGGCGGCAAATTCGTCGAGGAGGAACAACGTGGGCGCTTTGAGGCGTCCTGTGGCGCTCACAGGCGCTGTAGGGGCCCCGGAGAGGGCAGGGGACGCCCCGGAGGGCTGTGTCGCCGACTCGGCGTCCCGTGCGATGTCCTGGAGGGCTTGGGAGACCAGAAGGCGCAGCCAGCGGCTGTAGGCGTCCATCCGGTTCGGCGGCAGCACCAGAAACACCGACGTGATCCGGTGGCGTAGATCGGAGAAGTGGAAGTCCGACCGTGACGTGACCTTGGCAATGCGCGGACTGTCGAGGAAATGCGTGTGGCGCTGCGCGTTGGACAGCACCGAAGCGGCTTCCCGATCCGCCTTGCCAAGGAAGCGGTTGGCGGCGCGGGCAATCAGCCCGCCCGCTGCATCGCTGTCCTGCATCAGCTCCAGCAACGCGCGGAGCTTTTCCGGGGGCAGGGTGAGATATTCCCGGACGGTGGCGAGGGTGCGCCGGTCGCGGTCCTCGTGGCAGACGCAAAACATGATCAGCCCGCCGAGGATGGCCTTGGCTTCCTCGTTCCAATGCGCTTCCGAAACCTGTCCCGGCGGGTCCATCACAAGCGCCTCTGTCAGGCAGGCCGCATCCTCGCCCAGATCGAGGCTGTCCGGTGTGAGACGGTCGAGCGGGTTGTAGGCGACAGAGGGCATCCCGCTAACCTCAAACGGATCGAGGACATGGACCGTTCCGAACCGCCGCCGGGCTTCCCCGGCGATCCGTGCATTCTCGCCCTTGGGGTCGATGACCAATACCGAGCGTTCCGCTGCCAGCAGGTTGGGGATCACGGTGCCGACGCCTTTCCCGGCCCGTGTCGGGGCGAGGGTGATCAGATGGGCAGGGCCGTCATAGCGCAGCAGCCGCCCGGTGCCCGGATTGCGCCCGATCAGAAGACCATCCTCGCCCTGGAGTTTCTTCAGCTCCTTGCGGCTGGCAAAGCGGGCCGAGCCGTGGCTGTCACCGGTCAGCCCGAAGTAGGCGTCGGCCCCGGAGACGCCCCGCCAGTATTGGAAGCCAAAGACCGCGCCGATGAAGACAGGCGGCGCGATGATGGCCCATTCCCACGCCGACTGACCAAGCGGAGGACCAAAGGCCGATATGGCCACGACGCCCCCGATGATGAACCCAATCATCGCCCCGAACAGGACAGCGCCGATCATCCAGCCCATCAGGATGGGCGTGAAGATCAACCGACCGAAAAACCGGAACAGAGTATCGAAGAGGCCGATCACGGCCCGCATCAGGACGGCGTGTCCGGATCAGAACTGGACGGGGCAGGGGAGGCAATACCGGAGGGGGCATCCCAATCCGCGAAGGCCTTGCGATCCTGTTCACGGGCGAGGTTGCGGATCAGCCGATCCAGCATTGCCGCCGCTCCGGAATCCCGTTCCGCCAGATCGAGCAGCGCACCGCCCAGGATCACCTTGCGCCGGGTATCCAGCTTGCGCTGCCTGGTGGCTGCCCGGTTCTTCAGTGCCTGAAGACGGGCCTTGGCCTGGGCGTATCGTTTCTCGGCCCGCTCGAGTTCGGTGTCTGCCAATGCACGTCTCCATCTTCGAAAAGAGCAGGTGGACAGGTTGGTCTTGTCAGATTGAGCGATAGCGCTTACCCGTAGGCCTGTAAAGGACAAGGGCGCACTTATGCAAACTCTTCACCTGCGGTTCCGAGATTTGCGTGCGATCTCTCCGGGGCAAACCTCCAGCCGATGGCAAACCCCTTCGATGCGAGGCGCATCGAAATGGGAGACGACATCGCCTCTCCCAAACCCTCTAGGACCAACCTGCGCGGTTGGATGGCGTCCCGCATCACGACACCCTGACGGCATCCTGTGCCCCGTGGCCGGGGCTGGATCACCGAGGGAGTCACGCTTGCGGGCTGCGCGGATCATCGGACCTGTCGGTGCCGATCCACGCCGGGTTTGCCGGTGGCAAACCGCCCATGACCTAACCTATGATCCCGCCCCCCACGAGGCTGGGGATTATAGGTTAGGTCACTGGCAAGCCCGCGCCTCAGAGACCCTTCGGGCCGCTTCGTTCGGACCGTCTTTTCCCCTCCGGCCCCAGCGTTGTGGGGCGCGGGCCTTCGGGGAAAAGACGGCTGACCCGGTGGCCCATGTCGGGGCATGGGCTGGGGTCAGCAGCGGCGCGCGCGATGATCGTTCACATCACGGGCGAGGGGAGGGCGCATGGCCAGCTACCACCTCTCCGTGAAGACGATCAAACGCAGCGCCGGACGCTCTGTCGTGGCCGCAGCCGCCTACCGGGTCGGTGAGCGCATCGAGTGCCAGCGCGAGGGCCGCATCCACGACTACACCCGCAAGCAGGGCATCGAGGAGACGTTCATTGTCGCCCCCGAGACTGCCCCGGCCTGGGCGCAGGACCGGTCCAAACTTTGGAACGAGGCCGAGGCCAGCGAGACCCGCCGCAACTCTGTCACCGCCCGCGAGTGGGAGCTGGCCCTTCCCTCCGAAATCAGCGCCGAGGACCGGTCGCAGATCACCCGGCAGTTCGCCGAGGAGCTGGTCAGCCGATACGGCGTGGCTGTCGATGTGGCGATCCATGCGCCGCACCGGGAAGGCGATCAGCGAAACCATCACGCCCACGTCCTGACCAGCACTCGTAAGCTGGAGGCCGAGGGCTTCACAGCCAAGACGCGGGTGCTCGATTCCGCGAAGACCGGCGGCGTCGAAATCGAGCAGATGCGCGGCGTCTGGGCCGAATTGCAGAACCGGGCGCTGGAGCGTGTCGGCGAGGTCGAGCGGGTCGATCATCGGTCGCTTGAATCGCAGCGCGAGGCGGCGGAAGAGCGCGGCGACACGCTGTCCGCCGAGGAGCTGGACCGCGACCCCGAGCTGAAGCTGGGACCGGCGGCCAATTCCATGGAGCGACGAGCCAAGGCCATGGCCGAACGCCAAGGTCGGGAATACGTGCCGGTCACGGAACGCGGCGCTGTCGTCCATGCCGCCCGTCAGGCGCGCGCCGCGTTCCGCGACATGCGCGAACGACTGGAGCTGGCGCGGGAGACCTATGGCACGGCCCGCGAGGAAGGGCAGGGGCGTGTCTCCGCCGGTCTTGCCGCACTCAGGGCGGCGACATCGAAAGAGCGCGGGCCACGTGCGTCTGACGATATCCGGGAGCGGCTGGCGCAGATCACCGGGCGGGACGGTCCAGACCGGGCCGTGCCGGAACGCGGTGGGCAGAGTGACGAAGAACCGAAGCGTTCTGTGCAGGAGCGGTTGCGCGAGGCGCTGGACAAGGATCAGGGGGCCGAGCAGGACGCGAGCGTAGAAGACGGCGAGAAGCCGTCGATCCGCGAGCGTCTGGACGATGTGTTGAACAAGCCGCGCGAGCGGTTGGAGATCGAAGAACCGGAGAAAGACCGGGAAGTCGAAAGCGAGAAAGAAATCGACAGGGAGGTGGATCGTGACCGTGGCCTCAGTCACTGACTTGCCACCAATCTTCGACGGGATCGAGGCGGTGTGTTTCGACGTCTTCGGCACGCTGGTCGAAATCACCGACAAGCCGCGCGAGCTGATACATTGGCCGATGCGCGAGGATAAGGCTGGTGACAGACTGGCCCGAATTGCTTGGGGCCAGGGTTGCCCCGGAAAATCCTGCTTGCGGATTCCCGAAGCTGCTTATCATCGAGATAATTTCCATGGTATTGGAAAAAAGGCGAAAAATGGTTTAGAGGTCACCCGACAAACGACCTTTACATGGCCGGAATGTGCTCCAGAAACGGCCAACGTTGGTGGTGAACTCGACTGCGGCGCTTGCCGCGAGCAGGTTTGAGCCGACAGCAAACTGACAGGATGTTCACCATGGCCGATACCCTTCGTCTCGATCTCCCGCTGTTGCTTCCCGATGTGCCGGACGCGCGTGACGCCTGTGTTCGACGGCTGATCGAGAGCCTTGAGCCTCGCGACGGCGTCGAGCGCGTGCACATTCGCGACGAAGAGGACGGCGCAGGTGCGGAGTTGTGTATTCATTACGACCCCGCCGTCCTTCCGCTTGAGCGCATCCGCCAACTCGCCGGGACCTTCGGGGCGGAAATTGCCGCAAAGTTCGGGCATATGGTTTGGCAGGTTGACGGGATCGCGGATCAGCGCCGGGCGAGGACCGTCAGCGAGAACGTGCGCCGTCTGTCGGGGGTTGTCGAGGCCCACGCCAACGCGGGCGGTCCCCTGCGGATCGAGTTCGACCGGGCGCAAACCGATGAGGACACCATCCGCAAATCCCTTGAGGAGATGAAGGTATCGCCGGAGCGGGAGAAACCCGGTCCCGCAAGTGCCGACAAGGCGGATGACCACGATCACGCCCACGGTGGTATTTTCGGGGCGCAGACCGAACTGATCTTTGTGGGGCTGTGCGGTGTGCTTCTGCTTATTGGCTGGCTTTTGCCGAAGTTTGTGGCGATGCCGTCATGGGCGCCCCTGTTCGTCCTTGTCCCCGCCTATTTCTTCGGCGGCTACTATGCTCTGCGCGAGGCCATCGACAGTGTCCGCAATGGCCGGTTCGAGATTGATTTCCTGATGCTTGTGGCGGCGGCGGGCGCGGCGGCACTTGGCGAATGGGCCGAGGGCGCGTTGCTGCTGTTCCTTTTCAGCCTTGGTCATGCGCTGGAAGGCTATGCCATGGGTCGCGCCAAGCGGGCCATTGAAGCGCTTGGTGCCCTGGCACCCAAAACGGCCACCGTACGCCGGGACGGCAAGGTCGAGGAGATCGCCGTCGATGCCTTGCGGGTCGGTGACATTGTGCTGGTGAAACCGAACGAGCGACTGGCCGCAGACGGCTTTGTCATCAAGGGTGAAAGCAGCGTCAATCAGGCACCGATTACCGGCGAGAGCGTGCCGGTGGACAAATCGCCCGTCGGGGACGCGAACGTGGCCGCCGAAAAGCCCGACCTGGTGGATGCCGGAAACCGTGTTTTTGCCGGTACGATCAACGGTGGCGGCGCATTGGAAATCCAGGTCACGCGCACATCGGCGGATTCGACCCTCGCCCGTGTCGTCAAGATGGTGAACGAGGCCGAAACCAACCAATCGCCCACACAGCGCCTGACCGACCGATTCGAGCGCATCTTTGTTCCGGCGGTGCTGGTACTTGCCATCGCGCTGTTGTTCGCGGGCTTCGTCATCGACGAGCCCTTCAGCGACACATTTTATCGCGCCATGGCGGTTCTGGTGGCGGCAAGCCCCTGTGCGCTCGCCATCGCGACGCCAAGCGCGGTTCTCAGCGGGGTGGCACGCGCCGCACGCGGCGGCGTCCTGGTCAAGGGCGGTGCGCCGCTTGAAAATCTGGGGCGGCTGACAGCCATTGCTTTCGACAAGACCGGCACCTTGACCGAAGGTAAGCCAAAGCTGGTCGATGTGGTGACGGCCGAGGGTGCCGAGGAAAAAGACCTTCTGCGGGTGGCAATCGGGGTCGAGGCGCTGAGTGACCATCCTCTCGCCGCCGCCGTTGTCAGGGACGGGCGCGAACGGCTTGGCGACATACCCGCCGCCGAGGCGTCCGATCTGCGCAGCATCACCGGGCGCGGTGTCGTGGCCCAGGTCGAT
Organism: Sulfitobacter sp. OXR-159; assembly: GCF_034377145.1. Taxonomy (NCBI): domain Bacteria; kingdom Pseudomonadati; phylum Pseudomonadota; class Alphaproteobacteria; order Rhodobacterales; family Roseobacteraceae; genus Sulfitobacter; species Sulfitobacter sp. OXR-159. The sequence goes on along the minus strand of NZ_CP139714.1, from coordinate 7,072 downwards.
GGCGAGACGACCTATATCGGCAAGGACGATCTGTTTGCCGAAGTCGACGGCCCGCCCATGCCCGACACGTTGCGCGCAAAGGTCGAGGCGCTGGAAGCAGGCGGGCGCACCACGATGGTCGTGCGCCAGGGGGACAGGTATCTCGGGGTGATCGGCCTGATGGATACACCGCGCGAAGCGGCCCCGGCGGTCATCAAGGCGCTGCACGAGATCGGCATCCGCCGGATGATCATGATTTCGGGCGACAATCAGAAAGTCGCCGACGCTGTGGCGCGGGCCATCGGCCTTGACGAGGCGCGCGGCGATCTGATGCCGGATGACAAGGTGGAAACGATCAAGAGCCTGCGCGCCGAGGCCAAGGTCGCCATGGTCGGCGACGGCGTCAATGACGCGCCAGCGATGGCGAACGCGACGGTCGGCATCGCCATGGGCGCGGCGGGTTCGGATGTCGCGCTGGAAACCGCCGATGTGGCGCTGATGGCGGACAATCTGAACCATCTGCCCTTTGCCGTGGCGCTCAGCCGATCGACAAGTTCGATCATCCGGCAAAACCTGTGGTTCAGCCTGGGGGTTGTCGCCTTTCTGGTCCCTGCCACGATCCTTGGTCTGGGAATTGGTCCCGCGGTGGCCGTCCACGAGGGATCGACGGTTGTCGTTGTCTTCAACGCACTGCGATTGCTCGCATTCCGCTTTGCGCCGCCGACCGCGGCTGTGGAGGCGGCACCCGCCCCGGACACCAGGGCGGCAGCCTGACAGCACAGGTCAGCCGCTTGCGGGGCGGCACATCCACATGTGGCGACATCATCACAGCGTGAGGGGCGGCGTTGTCCCGCTCTGTTCCAGAACCCAACGGGCGCGCCAGCTGTCCGAATGCCTTTCCAGCAGCAGATAGTTGCGCTCCGCGATATAGCGCGAAGCCTGTCCGGGGATGCGCCGGATTCGGATCGGATTCCCCCTGAGCGGCGATTCACCGAGTTGTGCAAGGGCACCCAGGAATCGCGCCCAGGCCTTGGGCGGGGCGCGATGCGCGATACCGGATGCGACCAACTGGTGCAGCCAGCGGTCGGTGCGAAGCTTCATCGTGGCGCGCGTCGCCAGATGGATTTCCCCCGAGAGCACGGTAACGTCATGGCCGTCGGCAAGCGCGATGTCGCGAACCAGCCGCAGCATGTCGCACCATTCTGCGCGATGGGCACGGCTTTGCCACTGATCGCGCAGATCGTCCTCGTATTTCTGCATCTTCGGGACGGCAACCATCAGCGCCTCGAGCAGCGATAGGCGCGGACCCAGCAACGGGACGCTGGACATCAGGAACGTGTGGCCCTGAACCGGTGCCGCGGCTTCGGCGCGCATCATCGCCCAGCCGCCCTCTCCCATGATCGCACGGCGCGTGCGCTCCGATCGCATGTCGGGTGCCAGAATGCGCAGACCAGCGGTGCGGACGCTCCAGCCCAGATGCAGGCCGGACGGGTCATGAAAGCGCCGCGGCAGATCGCCGTCCGCCGAGGCGTGCTGAAAGGTCAGGAAACTCTCGCGCGCGACCTCGAACAGGGTTTGGCCGACCGGGGAATAGGTTTTCGAGCGCGGCAGCGACCCCCAGCCATCGCAGATGTCGTGATCGTCCCACTGCATCAGCGAGGGCACGCGCGCGGCGATCCAGGCAAATTCCGGCGCGCGGTAAAGGCCAGTATAGCGTTCCAGAAAGCGTTCGCGCAGGTGATGGCGCAGATCGGCCAGATCGGCGCGGGAAGGGTCCTTCGGGATATGCTCGGGCCAGTTCTCGCTCAGCGGATGCCCCTCGGTCACCTGATCGGCATAGACCTGATCGCCGCCATGCAGCAGCAGGGAGAAGGGCGCGCTCCGGTGATCTTCCCGCAGGCGCGCCCACATCGCGTTGCGCTCGGAGCCTTCGCGCTCAAGATCGCCGATCTCCTCGCCGTTGCAGGACACATAGGCAATCCGCATATCGCCTCGCAAATCGCCTGCAACGTCGTAGCTTTCACCGCTCCATTGGTAACTGGACGGCCTGTCGGCTGGCAGGTGGAACCTTGCGCGCCATACGGTGGCATGATCGTAGTCGGCAAGGCGTTCCGCGGCATGGACGCCATCGACCGTTCTGACCGGCTCCGGGCGCGCCCGCCCGGCCGCGATGAAAAGGGCAGACAGTTGCGCCCCGGACGCCCCGATATCATCGAGAAACAGGATCGGACCGGTCATGATCGGCGGTTCGGATGTCATGTGTACCGTGGTTCGGGGCGGCGTTCAGGCACTGTTGTCACCATGAACGCGCCGCCCGTCAGTTCCATGCCGCCCGGCGGCGGCGCAGCACCGCAGGCAGGACAGTCAGCCCTATCAGCCCGACGACCCACACCAATAGAAGGGCCGCCTTGGCGAGGAAGTGAACCGGCCCCATCGCCCAGCCGACCAGCCCCTCGATATTGGCCGCATCGCGCAAGGCGTTGGCCTCGGCGCCCAGGCCGAACCAGTTTGCAAACCCGGTGCCGGTATCGGCCAGCGGACCGGCAGCGCCGGAAATCCACGCCAGCACCGGATCGACCAGCCACCACACGCCAAGCGCAAGCGCGGACCACAAGACCAGCCCGGCCACGATGACCGAGCCCGGAATATTCAGCGCAGGCAGGCTTCTGCGGTCGCGATACCCGTAACCGTCTTCTTCGTCATGATACGCATCCGGCTCGCGATATCGCTCGTGTCTGGATGGTTTGAACCGATGATGTCCCATGATTTGTCCACCTAGTCGAACAATTCGCGCAGGAACGATTTCCGGCCGCGATACCCGTGTTTGCCATGGCTACCGTGTTTGCTGTATCCGCCCCGGTCGTCGTAACCCCGGGGTTCGGGCTCGCGCCGTGGCGGCGGGGCCATTTCGGCGGCACTGCGTTCGATGATCTTGTCAAGCTCGCCCCGGTCCAGCCAGACGCCCCGGCATTGCGGGCAAAAGTCGATTTCCACGCCCTGTCGGTCCGACATGCTGAGTGGAACATCGCAGACCGGGCACATCATACCGGCTTTGGCGCTTCTGGGCTTCTCCATCTCGTTTCCTGGCTCCTTCAGTGTAACAACCATGTGTTCTTTTCCTGTTCTTATCATGAGATATAGAAGCTACAGTTACTATAGCTTCAAGGGGCGACACATCGTTTTTGGGGTAGAATCCGGTAGGGGGCAGGATCGTATCACAAGCTTTCGCGCACTCGGTGACATGCAAGGCGCATCCACCGGTGCTTGCGCCCAAGACCAGAACGCTCATTTCTGAGGCGCTGGCGGCTTGCGAGAGGCGTTTACATGCATGAATAACAACACAGAGGGGTCGAGTGGGGCTGAGTGCAGAAAACCCCTTTAACCCACATTTCCCAAGTAAGGCGCTGATTTCGCTGTCCTGACCATTATATTTCCTATATAAAACATGGTGTTGAAGGCTGCGAGGGGCGCGTTTCATGGATCACCCAGAGGGTGCGGGCTTGCAACGGGCAGATCGGGTGGATTTCGACCCTCGCGTGCGGCTGGAATTTCGCGGCACGCAGCTCAGTTCCGACGGCGGCCTTCTGGTGATGCGCGAGCTTGATGACGCGCTCGGGTTGTCCGATTTGGCGTCAGCGGCGCTGCGCGATACTCGCTCTGGCAAGAACACGGTCCATCGGCTCGACGGCCTGTTCCGGCAATCAGTCTTTGGGCGGCTGGCCGGATACGAGGATGTCAACGACGCCAACCGTCTCGCCTGCGATCCGGTCATGCGCCAAGTTGTCGGCGGCAGAGCGGTCGATGCACAAGCGGCCTCGGCATCGCAGATGGGACGGTTCGAGACCGAGACGCTGGCTCTGGCCGGGAACCGTGCCGCGCTGGCCGACCTGAACGGGCAATGGATCGACCGGTTCCATGACCGTAACGGGCTGAAGTACATCGTTCTGGACATGGACAGCTCGGTCAGCCCGACCCATGGCGACCAGGAAGGGTCCGCCTGGAATGGCCATTTCGACTGTAGCTGCTATCACCCCAACTTTCTGTTCAACCAGTTCGGGATGCTGGAACGCTGCGCCCTGCGCCATGGCAACGTCCACAGCGCCGATGGCTGGCGTGATGTTCTCGACCCCGTCATTGCGCGCTACGCGGAGCGCGACCTTGGTGGCAGGTTCTTCCGGGCCGATGCTGCCTACGCGATCCCGGCGATCTATGAGCGATTGGAAGAAGCGCGGTTCTTCTACGCCATCCGGCTGCCCGCAAACGCGGTCCTCAAGGACAAGATCGCGCATCGGCTAACGCGCCCTGTCGGGCGGCCGTCACTGACCAAGGTCAAGCGGTTCTTCGAGGAATTCGAGTATCAGGCGGCGTCCTGGGACAAGGAACGCCGGGTGATCGCCAAGATCGAATGGCATCCGGGCGAACTGTTCCCGCGTGTCGGCTTCATCGTCACCAACCTGCCGATGGAGCCGGACTGGGTGGTGCGGTTCTACAACCAGCGCGGCACCGCCGAGCAGCACATCAAAGAGGGCAAATACGCCTTTCGCTGGACGCGGCTGTCGTGCCGGAAGTTCCGCGACAATGAGGTGCGGCTGCAACTGCACGCCCTGGCGTACAACCTGGCCACCTTCTTGCGCTGCATCGAGCTGCCCGAAGCCATGGCCGACTGGTCGTTGACCAGCCTGCAACTGAAGCTGATCAAGATCGGGGCACGTGTGGTCCGTCACGCCCGCACCATCACCTTCCAGCTGGCCGAGGTCGCTGTCACCGGCACGATGGTACGCGCCATCCTCGCCGCTATCCGCCGATTGCGAGCGCCACCGCTATGCGCATGATCGCGATCCACGCTCAAACTGAACGAAAGCGGCTGGACAGATCTGTCCGCTGCGCTGAAAAACGCCGCCCCTGGGCAAGGAAACAGCGGCTTCGCGGTCTGATCCGTCCAGATCCAGCAGTCTGCGCGACCGCAGGTGCCGCTTGCGGCAGAAAATCCTTGTCTAGCGATCGGATACAGGCGATCTTCACCTCAAACGACACGCCACCTGGGGAATGCAGGATGAAGAGAAGACATTTCATGACCGGCGTAGCAGCCAGCGGCGCCGCTTTGACGAGCGGCATTGCCACCGCTGCGCTTGCGCATCCGCCGAAGGAAATGCCGAGCTACGACATGCCTGAAGACATGATGCCGCAGATGGTACCTATCGCAAAGGGCGCCACACCCTATGAGATCCACGTCGATCCCGACAACTTCGCGCTTTACTGGACGCTGCCGGACGATATGGCGATGCGCTATACTGTTGGCGTCGGCCGTCCGGGCCTCTATGAGGCGGGCGAGTTCTACATCGGCGCAAAGAAAGAATGGCCAAGCTGGACGCCCACGCCCGGCATGTTGGAACGCGAACCAGAGAAATACGGCAAATACCGTGACGGGATGCCCGGCGGCCTAGATAACCCGCTCGGCTCGCGAGCCTTGTACCTCTTTACCCCCGAAAAGGGCGACACGTTCCTGCGCATCCACGGCACCGACGATCCGAGCACTTTGGGCAAACGGGTGTCGAACGGCTGTGCGCGTCTGGTGAACGACCAGATGGCAGAGCTTTACGAAAAAGTCCCGATGGACACGCGGGTGGTCCTTTACGAACCGCTAACCTGATTTGATGATCTGCCGAATACAATGGCCCGGAACGGAGATGATCCGTTCCGGGCTTTGTTCGTCCAACGACTGAAACAATCGGTCACGGGTCGGGTAGCCGACCCCGGACACGGCCCGTTCACCTTTGCGCGACCCCCATCTTTTCGATTTCTGGTGATGAGAAAAGCATCACTTGGGCGGCTAAAGAACTGCGGTAACCGCCTATTTCTACGTTAAAATTCAGATTGTTACCGTCACTACACAACCGGTCTCACTCCGACACAGAGCGGTGAGCCGAGTTGCTTTGTCTCAGCACCCTATCCCTCGGTAATATAAAGCTATCCAACGCGGTATCCCCGTTTAAGGTTTCTGTTGGGTTGTTTGCGCGTTGAGACTGACGCTCACGGTTCGTTCGCTCCGAGATACCGATAGATTGTCGCTTTTGAGAGGCTGTAGTGTGCCATCAGATCTTTGATCAGCATTCCAGCGGTACGCTTTTTGCGTAGCTCAACGATCTGATCTTCTGAAAGCGCGGGTCGTTTGCCGAACTGTACGCCGCGATCTTTGGCCTTCTTGATCCCATCCATCTGTCGCTCGGCGCGGATTTCGGTTTCGAACTGGCCAATGGCTCCGAGCATGTTGAACAGCAGCCGCCCGGTTGCGTCGGACGTGTCGATATTCTGATCGAGCACGACCAGATCGACACCTTTCTGTTTCAGTGTTTCAGCGATCTGGCAAAGGTGCAGTGTGGATCGCGCCAATCGGTCGATACGTGTGACAATCAGCTGGTCACCGTCGCGGACGTAATTCAGGCATTCTTTCAGCTGAGGGCGGGCGTCCGTCGTACCACTGCGCTTCTCTTCGAAAAGCTTGTCGCAGCCATCCAGCTTTTCGCGCTGCACGTCCAGAGATTGTCCGACTGAGCTGACGCGGGCGTATCCGACTTTGGCCATAGTGTCTCGAATAAATTCAGAGGTCTTGCGACTGTCATATTGAGACATTGAAAAAGACATGGCAAGCGAATGGTCTCAATTTCTACAGTTTTGAAGACCCTCTCCGTATAGAAAGACGACCCTCATGGCACACCGAGCGGTTCTGACCGCGCGACAGCGCGCGGCCCTTTTCCACCTTCCAACGGATGAGGCGTTGATCCTTCGGCATTACGCCCTGTCCGATGAAGACATCGATTTTATCCGCACCCGCCGCCGCCCTGAGAACCTGATCGGATTTGCGCTGCAGCTTTGTGCCCTTCGATATCCGGGACGGCTGCTGAGGCCCGGAGAGATCATCCCCAAAGAAATGTCTGACTTCATCGCCGCCCAGCTCGGCGTCAAACCCGATGACCTTCTACATTATGCCGAGCGAGAGAACACACGGCACGAGCACCTGGAAGTACTGCGCAAGATTTATAGGTACGAGATGTTCAAGGGCAAGCGGGTCAAACAGATGCGTGCGTGGCTTGAT
>NZ_CP139713.1 GCF_034377145.1 Sulfitobacter sp. OXR-159 | reverse complement strand
AAAATGCTTAACTATGACCCCAAAAAAATTACAGATCTGCGTGAGAAAGGCACTATATGAGTGGCGCTGCTGTACCTCTTCCCGGACGCTTTGGGATACTTTGATCGATCGCTTTAATTGTTGGGTTTGGTGTCATCAAAGCGAAAACGTCATCAGAAAAACTCAGTTTGAGTCCATGGGCGATCCGGTACAGCGTAGGAGATGCAACAATGACCACACATTTATTCACTTTGGACAACATCGGCCCGCGTGGCCCCACCACGGGCGAAGCCTTCGTCGCGCCCACGGCTGTGCTAATCGGCGATGTGCAGATCGAGGCCGACGTTAGCATCTGGTTTGGTGCCATCCTGCGCGCCGACGATGCCACTATCTATTTGGGCACAGGGTCGAATGTTCAGGACAACTGCGTGCTGCATGTCGATCCCGGCTTCCCCATCCATATTGGTGTCAACTGCACCATCGGGCATCGCGCGATGATCCACGGCTGCACCATCGGTGACGGCACGTTGATAGGCATGGGCGCGACCATCCTCAATGGTGCCAAGATTGGCAAAAACTGCCTAATTGGCGCAGGCGCGCTGGTCACCGAAGGCAAAGAGATCCCCGACAACACTCTGGTCGTTGGAAGCCCTGGCCGCGCGGTTCGTAAGATCGATGCAGATGGTGTGGCTGATTTGGAAAAAGCTGCGGAACTTTATCGTCTCCGCTGGCGCCGCTTTGCTGGGGGGCTCCAATCCGCCACCCTGCCCGTCGGCATCACCACCTTGAAAGGTCTTTGATCTGGTTGCGAGGCTTGATCGGTCGCGCTGGCAGCAATCTTTTCCTCGACGGCAGCAATCTGCGCCTGGGTCTCGGCGATGGCGATGCTGCGGTATTCATAGAGAGTACAGCAAAGTGCGGGGCCGGTGCCGCGTGCGGCTATTGATGGCACGTTCAGGATATGGACACTGTCTGTAATATTGTTCAGCTGAAGGTTCGGCTTTTGGGGATCAGTCCGATGATCTGGCGTCGTGTGATGGTCCCGACAACAATTACCTTACGCGAGTTGCAGGGGTAGTGTGTGGATGCCCCCGGTTTTGCAAGGATTTTCTGATCTGTCTGGACAAGATTGATTGCGGTCGTGTGTCAGGCCTCAAGTTGCAGCTTTTCGCACGCCGCGGGCCAAGATGGTTCGTTCGCTGATCGGGTCCAATTCGATTCCGCGGGCTTTATGCGCCCTACCCCTATCAAGCAAAAGACTGCAGGTCTACCTAAAAATCTCGATCAATCTGATCCGGAAGCTCGTCAAACAGGATCACCCGCCCGTCGCCGCTGCTTGGACTGTTGACCAGCACAAACGGCACATCCGCCCCATCTTTCTCATAGATGCAGCGGTACTTCATCTGGCCGTCGAGCGGATCGCGCACCTGGTCGTAGCGATAGCTGTACTTGATCCCTTGGTCGATCCAGGCCTCGACGCCTGCGGGCGTCACCAAGGACATGGGCTGCCCATCCAACAGCAACGTTTTCCCCACGTTGAATACTTCATCCATCTTTCGGTCTCCTCTGTTTGTCCTGTCATATCGCGTCACAGGCTGTGGCCTTCGCCACGATCCCTGTCCCGCGTGTTTTCGTTTTCGTCATCATCGCGCTCCTGCTCGCGGTCGTTGTCCGGTTCCAGCCGCTCGCGCGGCTTGTTCAAAACGTCCTTTAGCCGTTCATTGACGGACGGCTTGCGATGCTCGCGCTCGATGTCCTCGGAACGGCCCTGCCTTTGACGCTGGGCCGGGGTCCGCGACGGTCTCGCGGCCTCCTCGCCGAGGTCATTTTCGCTGTACCCGTCCAGCTTGTGAACCGCAGCCTGGCCGTCGCGCCCGGCGTCCTTCTCCATGATCTCCTTCAGCCGCTCGCGCGCGTAATTGCGACCTTCCGGCTTCGGCGTGTCGTCCTGGTCCCGGGACCGGCCCACAACCTGCGACAACCGCTCCCGGATATCATCTGACGTGCGCCCGTCGCGGTCTTTCGCGGTCGCGGCCCTCAGGGCCGCCAGACCGGCAGAGACGCGGCCCTGCCCCGCCTCGCGCTCGATGCCGTAGGTCTCCCGCGCGATATCCAGCCGCTCACGCATTTCGCGGAAGGCGGCGCGGGCCTGGCGGGCGGCATGGACCACGGCCCCGCGCTCGGTGACGGGGACGTATTCCCGGCCCTGACGCTCGGCCATCACCTTGGCGCGCCGCTCCATGGAATTGGCCGCTGGCCCCAGCTTCAGCTCGGGGTCGCGGTCCAGCTCCTCGGCCGTCAGCTTGTCGCCTCGATTCAGCGCGGCCTCGCGCTGCTTCTCAAGCGACCGGTGATCGACGCGCTCAACTTCCCCGACACGCTCCAGCGCGCGGTTCTGCAACTCGGCCCAAAGGCCGCGCATCTGCTCGATCTCGACGCCGCCGGTCTTCGCGGAATCGAGCACGCGGGTTTTGGTGGTGAAGCCCCCGGCTTCGAGCTTGCGGGTGGAGGTCAGGACGTGAGCATGGTGGTTGCGCTGATCGCCTTCGCGGTGCGGCGCATGGATCGCCACATCGACGGCCACGCCGTAGCGGCTCACCAGCTCTTGGGCGAAGTCGCGGGTAATCTGAGAGCGGTCCTCGGCGCTGATCTCGGACGGCAGGGCCAGCTCCCACTCGCGGGCGGTGACGGAGTTGCGGCGGGTCTCGCTGGCCTCGACCTCGTTCCAGAGGCGGGACCGGTCCGAGGCCCAGTCCGGCGCGTCCTTCGGTGCCAGGATGAAGGTCTCCTCGATGCCCTGCTTGCGGGTGTAATCGTGGACACGGCCTTCGCGCTGACACTCGATGCGCTCTCCGACACGGTAGGCTGCCGCCGCCGTGGCGGAGCGCCCGGCGCTGCGTTTGATCGTCTTCACGGAGAGGTGGTAGCTGGCCATGCGCCCTCCCCTCGCCAGTGATGCGGACAAGCCCGAGCGCCGCGGCTGACACCGGCCAATGCCCCGACATGGGCCGTCGGGTCAGCCGTCTTTTCTCCGCAAGACCGCGCCCGGAACCGGCGTGGTCCATGGGGAAAAGACAGCCCGCCCGAAGCGAGCCTCCGGCTCTCTGAGGCGCGGGCTTGCCAGTGATCTGCCCCCAGATCCCCAGCCTCATGGGGGGCGGGATATGGGGGCAGATCACTGGCGGTTTGCCGAGGGCAAACCCGGCGTGGATCGGCACCGGAAGGTCCGACGATCCACGCCCCCTGCAAGGGAGACGCCAGCGCCAGACCGGCCCCCACCGTGGGGCATCGGGCGAGACGCTGGCGCGACCTTGCGGGGGGCGATCCAACCGCCAAGGTTGGGCTGGGATGGTTTGGAAGGGGCAGCGCGCCCTTCCATGTCGATACGGCACGGATCGAAGGGGATGACCATCGGTCGGGGCGTGGCCCCAGAGAGATCGCACGCAAATCTCGGAACCGCAGGTGGAGAGTTTGCATAAGTGCGCCCTTGTCCTTTACAGGCCTACGGGTAAGCGCTATCGCTCGATCTGACAAGACCAACCTGTCCACCTGCTCTTTTCAAAGATGGAGACGCACATTGGCAGATACCGAACTCGAACGGGCCGAGAAACGATATGCCCAGGCCAAGGCACGTCTTCAGGCACTGAAGAACCGGGAAGCCACCAGACAGCGCAAGTTGGATACCCGGCGCAAGGTGATCCTGGGCGGTGCGCTCCTCGATCTGGCGGAACGGGATTCCGGGGCCGCCGCGATGCTCGACCGGCTGATCCGCAACCTGCCCCGCGAACAGGATCGCAAGGCCTTCGCTGACTGGGGGACGCCCTCCCCTGCCTCGTCCAGCTCTGATCCGGAAACGCCGTCCTGATGCGGGGCGTGATGCTCGTCTTCGGAGGGCTGTTCCGGTTCTTCGGTCGATTGATCTTCACGCCCATCCTATTGGGCTGGATGATCGGCGCTGTCCTGTTCGGCGCGATGATCGGGGCGCTCGTGGCCACACCGTTCATCTTTGCCTTCTTTGAACAGCCGCCCGGCGAAAGCGCGTGGCAGTGGCTGGTCTTCGGCCCGTTCATTTTTGTCGGTGCTGTCTTCGGGTTCCAGTATTGGCGCATGGCCTCTGGCGCGGACGCCTTCTTCGGGCTGACCGGCGACAGCCACGGCTCCGCCCGCTTCGCCAACCGCAAGGAGCTGAAGAAACTCCAGCGGGAAGACGGCCTTCTGATCGGGCGCAACCCGCACACCGGACGGCTGCTGCGCTATGACGGCCCGGCCCATCTGATCACGCTTGCGCCGACACGAGCCGGGAAAGGCGTCGGCACCGTCATCCCGAACCTGTTGGCGGCGGAACGCTCGGTCCTGGTCATCGACCCAAAGGGCGAGAATGCCCGGATCGCCGGGGAAGCCCGGCGGCGGTTCGGAACGGTCCACGTCCTCGATCCGTTTGAGGTCTCCGGGATGCCCTCTGCCGCCTACAATCCGCTCGACCGGCTGAGACCGGACAGCCTTGATCTGGGCGAGGATGCCGCTTCCCTGACAGAGGCGCTGGTCATGGACCCGCCGGGACAGGTCACGGAAGCGCATTGGAACGAGGAGGCCAAGGCCATCCTCGGCGGGCTGATCATGTTCTGCGTCTGCCACGAGGACCGTGACCGCCGCACACTTGCCACCGTCCGGGAATATCTCACCCTGCCCCCGGAAAAGCTGCGGGCGCTGCTGGAGCTGATGCAGGACAGCGATGCGGCGGGCGGGCTGATTGCCCGCGCCGCCAACCGGTTTCTGGGCAAAGCGGATCGCGAAGCCGCCTCGGTGCTGTCGAATGCACAGCGCCACACCCATTTTTTGGACAGCCCGCGCATTGCCAAAGTGCTGTCGCGGTCGGATTTCCATTTCTCCGATCTGCGCCACCGGATCGCTTCGGTGTTTCTGGTGCTGCCCCCGAACCGGATGGACGCCTACAGCCGCTGGCTGCGCCTTCTGGTGTCTCAGGCCCTTCAGGACATTGCACGGGACGCTGAGGCGTCCGTGAGGCCCCAGAGCGGCCCCGCAGGCGCTCAGGGGAGCACACAGCGCCTCAAGACGCCCACGCTGTTCCTGCTGGACGAGTTTGCCGCTCTGGGCCGTCTGGAGGCCGTGGAGCGCGCCATGGGGCTGATGGCGGGCTATGGGTTGCAACTCTGGCCGATCCTGCAGGACATGAGCCAGCTCAAGGACCTCTACGGCGAGCGCGCGGGGACGTTCATTGCCAATGCCGGGGTGCAACAGGTCTTCGGGGTGAATGATTTTGAAACCGCGAAGTGGCTGAGCCAGATGATCGGCCAGGAAACTGCCGGGTTCCAAACTGACAGCTTCAAACCCGGTGACGGCCCCAGCTTCAGCAACAACCTCACGGGCCGCGATCTGCTCACCCCAGATGAAATCATGCAGCTCCGCCCGGAAAACCAGCTCCTGCGCGTGCAGGGTCAAGCCACCGCCGTGGCGCAGAAGCTGCGCTATTACGCCGATCCCGAGTTCAAGGGACTGTTTGTCCCGCAGGACCAGTAATCCGAAGGACGCCTCCCGATGCCAGACCAACCCGACCTCCCTGCCCTCTCCGACGATGATCTGCGCGAAACGCTCGATCTCATGGCCACGGCTGTCGCCAGCATGTCCGACAGGATCGACGATCTGACCGCCGTGGCGGACAAGCAGATAAAGATCACGACAGAAGCGCGGATCGCAGCCTTCGCCGCACGGGACCAAACCAATCCGAAAAAATACGGGGATCTTCTGGGCCAGACCTTCGACAGCCATCTGGGCGCAACCGCAGACGCAATGACAGAGATTGTCAGACGCCTTGGCGTCCAGACGGACAAGACCATCGGGGCCTTGGCCAAATCGGAAGATGACAGGTCCACAGCCTATCGAGCGGTGTTCGAACGGGAACAGAAAGCAGATCGCCTCAAAAGCCGCCTGCCTTGGTTTGGGCTGGGTGCATTGGTTTTGGCCCTGGTGCTGACGGTGACGCTTCCTCGTTTCTTGGCCAGCAACGCGTCCACATGCGCTGTCCTCGGGGCTTCCTGGACCACGACAACCACGGGTGTCGATGCGTGCGTGTTCTATCGACGGTAAGCAGCTAGAATCGTCAGTTGATCGGGTTTCTGTGTGAAATTGCGTGGTGCTCCATGCTCTCTAGATGTGTTCGTCCGTACTACTTAGCTTGGAACTTGCATGCGAAATGCGGAGTAATTTTGTAGTGTTAAATATGTGTTATATAATGTGTTACGCTGTGGATAAGTGTTCATAGTCCTATGAATTCATTAGGCTTTTAGAAGTGGCCTGTGTGTAGAGTCACGATAAAGCGTGTGTAAAGACACGAAAGAACGTGTGTAAAGACACGAAAGCTCTGTGCATGTGTGTGAAATCACGAAAGGGCTTGACCGTGTGTGTGAAATCACGAAACATAGGTCATGGTGTGTGAAATCACGAAAGACGGCGACCGCTCTCCCTTGCTGCCAGATCGGCAGGAACAAGGCGACTTTTTTGTATGCGATATCTTTGATGCCGCACCCAAGGGCGACATGGCTTCGATGGCGCATCCGATTTTCTCGCTTTCTACAAAACCAGATTACCGAGTGCGGCGATACGAAGATGGGACGGGGCGAAACTATCTCGAAGTGAAACCTTCGTCCGATGGTCTGGCCACGATCCACGATCGCGATGTGCTGATCTACTGCATCAGTCAAATTATGGCAGCTATCAACAAAGGTCAGAAGGTTTCAAAAATCGTTCGCCTGAAGGCGTTCGACCTTCTGAAAGTGTCAATGAGCGTTTAAAAGTGACCCGGTTTCAGCGTTTGATTTTGACCCGCCTATTGGGTGCCAAAGCCCCCAGGCGGACCGCCCTCATATAGCGAGTCCGTCTGGGGGCTTTGCTTGCGACGCGGCTATTTTTCTCTGCGACTTTTGCTCTGAGCGAAGCGATATGACGTGTTGCCCGTTTCGATGATGGCACAGTGGTGCGTGACGCGATCCAAGAGCGCAGTTGTCATCTTGGCATCACCGAAGACAGCGACCCATTCCCCGAACTCCAAGTTGGTGGTGATGATGACGCTGGTTTTCTCGTAGAGCTTGCTGATCAGGTGGAACAGCAACGCGCCGCCGGATTTCGGGAACGGAATGTAGCCCAACTCGTCGATGATGACGCAATTCAGAGCCGACAGCTGCCGGATGATCTTCCCGGCATTGCCGTCGGCCTGTTCCTTGATCAGGGCATTGATCAGATCGACCGCGTTGAAGAAGCGGACCTTCTTGCCGTTGTTGATCAATGTGGTTCCAAGCGCGATGGCGATGTGCGTTTTGCCTGTCCCGGTTCCGCCGACCAAGATGAGGTTGTGCGCCTCTTCGGTGAACTGACCCGAGCAGAAGGGTTCGATCTGGGCCTTACTCACCGCGGCCGCGCCGTAATCGAAGGTGGCGAAGTCCTTATGATGGGGGAACTTCGCGATGCGCATTTGATACTGGATGGAACGCACCCGCCGCTCTACAGTTTCCGCGTCGATCAGTTGCTTTATCGCTGTGGTCAGACTTGGTGGCTTGCGCGCGGACAGCAAATCATGGGCGCAAGCTGCCATTCCATGCAGCCTCAAGGCGGTCAGTTGGTCGATGAGAGCGTTCATGCGGCAGCCTCCTCGGCCGAGCAGAGCGCCTCATAGCGCTTGCAGTCGGCCTCGGGCCGCACGGTCAGCTGCGGATAGACATTGCCCTCATTCAACGGCGTGATGATTGGCTCCACCAACTGGTTGATCAGATTGGTGATGGCAGGAAGGCGCAACGTGTTTTGTTCAACTGCCAGTTCGCAGGCCGTCTCCACCACCTCGATCCCGTGGTCCTGGGCCAGTAGAAGCAGATCGACGAACTCCCGGTCCCCGCCTTTGCCAGCCATGTAATGCTCCCTGATCCGATGCATGGCCTCAGGCAGTTGCCAGTCCACAAAAGGGGCGCCGTCGCGCAGAGCGCCGGGCTTGCGATCCAGTAGAGGAACATAATGCCAAGGTTCAAAGTAGCTGACGTTGCGGGTGAAGCGACGCTTGTGCTCGGCAATAACGTCCTGGCCTGACACCAGCACGATCCGGCTCGCATAGGCGCGCAAGGAGACATGCTGGCCTGCAAACCGGGAAGGCACGCTATAGCGATTGCTGGCATATTGAACCAGGCAGGTGGAACGGACCCGCACCGTCTTTTCCACGTAGCCATCAAAAGCCCGCCCCAGGGGGCGCAGCTCGGCGCGCTCATCTTCAAAAACCTCCGCAATCGTGCGGGACGATTGTTCAGGGTGGGCGCGGCTTGCCAATTCCTCGCAGCGCAGACGCAACCAGTTGTTCAGCCCATCCAGATCATCAAAAGCTGGCATGGGAACAAACAATCGGCCTCGTAAAAAATGGACCTGGTTCTCCACCTGACCTTTCTCCCAACCCGACGCGGGGGTGCAGGCAACCGGCTCCATTACATAGTGGTTCATCAATGCCAGGAACCGGGGATGGAACACTCGGTCCTTCGAGCGGGAGACATAGGTCACCATCGTTTTGGGATTGTCGATGATCACCCGTCGCGGAACCCCGCCGTAGAAGGACAGCGCCCGTACAAAGGCATCCAACACCATTTCTTGGCTCTCGCCGGGATAGGCTACGACAAAAGGTTTGCGACTATGGCACAGGCGGAAGTGGGCAACCTTTACCTTCTGCTCGACACCACCGAGAACAACGCGCTCTTCGCTCCAGTCAAACTGGAGCGCATCACCGGCAGCAAAATGCAGGGGGATAAACGCCTCTCCCGATCCAGCATCGGCACGTTTGAGGTCTCGGATAAATCGCTGAACCGGAGAATAGGACCCAGTATACCCTTCCGAGACGAGCTGTTCGTAAAGCTTCGTGGCCGTCCGCCGCTCCCGGCGCGGGCGCTTGTGATCCTGCTCGAAAAGCTCTTGGAGCCGCGCATCAAATCCATCGCACAGCTTATGCCGGGTCGGTGGCGCTTGCCGCTGATAGCTCGGTGGACTGTCGTCCTTCAGATACTTCTTCACCGTGTTCCGCGACAAACCGGTTGCCCGCGCCACAGATCGGATGCTGCGACCCTCAACCAATATCCAACGACGGATCTTCGATACACTTTCCATCAATATCACCTGCTCATTCCTCCGCGCTATCCAGCGCGGATGCTAACGTGGCAGGTGGGTCAATTTTGCACGCTCATAACCCACCCAAGTGGGTCAATTTCGCATGCCGATTCACATTCTGAAAGCAACGAACCGGCCATCGGATGGGCGTGGATATAGCGGCCTTCGAAGCGCCCTCGCCCGGCTGCAAGGGACACAGGTTGAGACGAACATCGTGACCGGCGATGTCGAGCAATTGGATATTTTCAGCATCATCGACCGCGCTCGCATCGTACGTGAAACCCGCGATGGTCGGATGCAGGAGATCGAGGTGCAGCTCTCAGATTGGGTGTTCAACGCGATCCAAGCGCATGAAGTTTTGACCCTCCACCGGAACTATTTCCGGCTGCGTAAGCCATTAGAGCGGCGCATCTATGAGATCGCTCGCAAGCACTGTGGCTCGAAGAAAGAGTGGAAAATCAGTCTTTCTGCTTTGCAAGACAAGTGCGGATCGGCTTCGACCTCTCGCGAGTTTAAGCGGCTGGTCGGCAACATTGTCGCTCAAGATGAGGCGTACAATCATATGCCGGACTATTCAGTCCGGTTAGACGAAAACATGGTCGTATTTGTAAACCGTCACGCGGAAAAGCCGCAAGCTCTGGCGGTTCCATCCGGGGCGATCCGTTTGAGCCCTGACGTTTATCAGGAAGCCCGTAAGGTTGCGCCGGGATGGGATATCTACACGCTAGAGCAAGAATGGCGCGAATGGATGTCCGACGGTGGCCTCGATGCACCGGCCAACCCGGACAGGGCATTCTTAGGGTTCTGCCGGAAAATCTTTGAGAAACGCGGCAACCCTTAGCCGCTTCTACCCTTCTGCTCTTCAAGCAACAACTCCAAGCCCTGCCAAAGGGTAAGATCGCGCGTTGAACAAAAAGCCCGGAAATCATCCACCACGCGCTTCGGGCCAGGTATCGAAACTTTGTCCTGCGGCTCTTTGCGTTTGGGGCCAGGTTTGAGGCGCGTCGTTGGCTCCCTGTTGACGAAGCCAAGATCGGCACCGGCCCTGACGGCCTCGCTTAATGAGTTGCCATCGACCTTTGGCCGAGGCTTGGGTGCTGGTGTTGTCTTGGGCAGGTCGATCCCGCCTGAGAAGCCGTATTTCCCAATCATGCCACTTGCTCCTTGGTAAGGGTTGCAATGACGGTTTGTGCGTAGTCGCGGGCATTCTCGATGGCTCCGGTCACCTGCTTCATGGCCTTGTCGGATACAGACGCGGTTTTGCCCTGCATTTCTTGCGTCACGATGTCAGGCAGCTCTGACAAGAGCACACCGTCCCGGAAGATGCGGGTGTAAGGCGCGCGCTTGGCGATCCGAACGGGTAGCGTCGGGATGTTGTTGAGCTCCATTTCTTGCCGCACGTCGCGCTCATCCGTGGTCTGGAACGCGGCGTTGGTGCGAGTGAACAAGAGAGCGTAGTTGATTTGCGCGCGGATCATGTTTGCTGTGGTTTGTACCAAGCGAACCGCTTGCGCGGCTTGCCGGGCTTCCATAGGCGAGCCATCGAGCGGGATGATGCACAAATCTGTCCGCGATAGCGCGAAAGTGACGATCTGATCCTTCGACCCTTCAAGGTCGATAATGAGATAGTCAGCCTCGTCGGATAGGTTGTCGATGAGCTCGACCGTCTCTTCGGCCTGCGGTCGCGCATGAACTGTGAAAGGAACGTCTCTACCCTCGGCTTCGCGCGTCTGGGCCCATGCAAGGATGTTGGCGTTTGGGTCCAGATCGAGAATCGCTACGCGACCGCCAGAAATAGCGATCTGTTCAGCCAAGAGCATGGCGGACGTAGTTTTCCCCGAGCCGCCTTTCGGGTTTGCGAAGGTGATTACATACATGGCGGTAGATTGCCTTCGTTTAACTCTAACGTCAACTATGTCGTTAACACTAATTATAGAGTTAACTTTAACGACATAGTTAGAGTTAAATTCGGGAGTGCTTTGAGCTGTTCGACATCACATCTAAGTCTTTCAACCCTAAGGGTTTTCAGTAATGGAACCGCAGTTGCGCAATCTCTAGGCTTTGGCCATCGCCAGCTCCCCTGACCCGGTAGACCATTCGATCTTCCTTAGAAATCCGCCGTGACCACCAGCCGGTCAAATCGCCCTTCAAAGGTTCCGGCTTGCCGGTTCCCTTGAAGGGGGTCCGCTTGCACTGCTTGATCAGATCGTTGATCCGGTCGCGTACCTTGTCGTTGGTGTTGACCCAGTATTGATAGTCTTCCCAGGCCTGATCGGAAAAAACCAGCTTCACTCGGTCAGCTCACGCTCTTCGCCAGTTCCAGCATCGAGTTGCGCGATCGACGCGCGCAAGCGGGATGCGTTTTTCGGTGTGGACAAGAGGTGCAACGTCTCGTTGACGGCGTTCCAAGTGTCCAAGGACACGACCACAACGGACTCGCCCTTCTTGCGCGTCACGACAACTTCCTGCTTGTCGTGGATCGCTCGATCCATGACGCCCTTCAGTTGAGCTCGTGCGTCTGAGTAGGTCATAACATCCATGTCAACTCTCCTTTGCTTCCCTCTATATGTACAATATTAAGTACAAGTAAAGAGGTCGCGCGACATGGGTGGCCTAATTGAATGACAGACTGCCCCCACGCGTTGATCACAGTTTAGGACGGTCCTGTTCGGGAACCTCCCAGGGATCGTCGAGGGTGACGAGGCCGTAACGGTGCCCATCATGGTCAGCCTTTGGCAAAAAAGTGATCAACGCCACGTCCCAGGCCAGATTTTTGTCCCGCATGTGCTGCTGACGAAAATGGCCAAAGTGGGTGAGATACCCAAGCCCTTCCAATTCCTGGCACAACTGGGAAATGCTGGTCGCATACCCCAGCCGCTGGCTGGCTGTGCTGATCCCCCATATCCCGTCAAGGTCGTTCATCCATTCTGAGATTGCCGCTGTCAATTCGAGCGCGTCGTCCGCCTCCACTGCCTCGGCATTAATCATGAGCGCGTGCCACTCACGGTTACGGGAGTAGAAGTCATTCGCCTTCTTAATGGGCGATGTGGGCACGAGGGCAGTTTTTTTCAGCGCACGCTCAATCTCTTCTTGCTGACGCTTCTCCTGCTCGGGTGTAGGCTTGGCGAACACAGTCACGTCGAACCCAATGCCGCGAGCAATACTCCGCAAAGTCTGAACGTCAGGCACATGCCGTCCGCTCTCCACCTTTTGGATCGTGCGGACAGTTAGCCCGGCAGCATCTGCAAGGTTCTCTTGGGTCAGCCCAAGCATCTTACGAAGATACTTACACTGGGCAGCGATATACTCGGCATTTCGTTCCATAACTTCCATCAGATCACTCCATGTTGCTGATGGGAAGATTATCCTAGGCACAATCATGAGCGTCCACGAACGCAACCCGAACGCTGTCCGAACCACTTTCTTCTCTGCGACCCTTCATGCGAGCTTTTGATTAGAAGCTTGCATGATCACGATGACTGAAGGGTCAATAAAACATGGAGAAAGCTGCGCCTTCCGTGATCGACCCCTTCCTTTATGCAAGGTTTATGATTATCCTTCCTAAGAACCCTGCAAGGATTTGCGCATGCTTGCTGCCTCACAGACCACCTGGAACAAGGGCCGCGTGGTGGGCAAGAAACCCCCGCTCACGCCCGACCAGGTCGTGCTGATCCGGCTGCTGTTGCGCCAGGAGCGCGCCTTGCGCGATCTGGCGCTGTTCAACACCGCACTTGATACCAGCTTCCGGGGCTCGGACCTCGTCCGGTTGCGGGTCTCGGATGTGGCCACTCCTGCCGGGGTTCGGGAGATCGTGGAAATCCGCCAGAAGAAAACCGAGACGCGCAATGCGCGCCCGGTCCAGGCGCGGCTGTCCTCGGGCACACGCGATAGCCTGCGCGCCTACCTCGCCGCCTCTGAAAAGCCGCTGCATGGCTGGCTGTTCACCGGGCAGGGGGCAAGGTGGGCGCACACCCATCTCAGCGAAAGCCAGCTCTGGCGTCTGTTCAAATCCTGGCTGGAAAAGGCCCGCCTCGATTCCAGCCTCTATGGCCTGCACTCATTACGCCGGACCTTTCCGACCCATATCTATCAGCAAACCGGCAATCTGCGCGCAGCCCAGCTGCTGCTCGGCCATGCCAGTATTGAGAGCACCAAGGAATACATCGGCACCGAACAGGCCGAAGCTCTGGAAATCGCCCGTAAGTATCATCTCTGATGACCATGCAGACCTATCTCGAAAAGCGCCAGCCTGCGAAGAACGTCGCCCGGTTCTACCGGATGGCCGTCATGCCCAACCTGTTCGGTGAGTGGACGCTCTACCGAGAATGGGGACGGATAGGGCAGGGCGGTCAGGTCCGCATGGAGTGGTTTGCGGACGAGAACCAGGCCGTCGCGGCTCTGATCATGTTGGAAGCCTCGAAGCGTCGGCGCGGCTACTGGGTGGAGCCTCAGCAATTAAGGATGTTTGGGTGAAGTGAGATTATTGTTTACATCTTAGCGGGGTAGCTATATGTCCTAAGGACATATAGCTACCCCGCTTGCATTAATGCGCCTTGCTGTCATTATGTGATAGCTGTTCTTGGCATGTAAGGACATCTGATGAACTTTACGGAAGGTCTTGAGAAATTCATTACTGACAAGGACTTACCGATTGTAACCTTCTACGATTTTTTCGTTTTAGGTTACAATCTGTTCCTAAAGAAGGCGCTGAGCGACGAACCTTTGAAGCGCCTTCCGCAGGGCTGGGATCAGACGCGCGCCAAAAATGCGCTGCGCCGCTTGGAAGCGCGGAAGGCGCTTGTCATGGACTCTGACTTCCGCTCGGGCGTTTGGCGTGTCACGCAATCAACGAGAGCTGGTTCGGCAGAAGAGGTCGCCTGCATCGCTGATCCCTTCGCCTACGTCTCTCATCTGTCTGCCATGCAGCGCTATGGTCTCACTGATCGCAGCCCACAGGCGCTGCACCTGACAACCCCAAAGCGCCCGCTCTGGAATGCACTCCGGGATGAGCGCCTCCAAAAAGACTTGCCCGATCTGGACGAGATCGAAAGACCTGTTCTAAACAAGCCTGGCTTCAAAGACACGATTCGTCGCCGCCCAATCGTGGTGCATGTGTCAAGCCACCCATCGACACCGTCCCCCGTCAGCGGTGAGGAAACGCGGATAACCTCGATCGGTCAAACCTTCGCAGACATGGTGGACGAGCCGCAACTTTGTGGTGGCATGCAGCATGTTCTCGATGTCTGGGAAAACGAGGCGGTCCAGTGGGTGCCGGAAATTATTGCCGCAATTGATCAACTGGACAGCAAGATCGCCAAAGTCCGGGCGGGCTATATTCTATCTGAAGTCATGGACATAGATAACCCGGCGCTGCACAAGTGGGAGCAGTTTGCTCAACGGGGTGGGTCGCGAAAACTCGACCCTGATGCCGAATATGCCCCTGAATTCTCAGAACGCTGGATGATTTCAATAAATGTCTGATGCCGACCCCCATGTTCAAGATAGCAAATTCGACATTGTCGATGTCGATGTCCGTGCATGGGTCGAAGCCGCCCGCGCGAACCCGTCACTCTATAGAGATCGTCAGGTTACCGAGATTGTCCTAGGGGCAATCGGGTTGGCTCCGTCACTCTCGAAAACGCTCGTCTTGAAGGGCGGGGCGGTCATGGCACTGGCTTTCAAAAGCAACCGGGTCACCGGGGATGTGGATTTCACGTCGATGGCAGAACCTGCCGACCTGATGGAAAAGATCACCACCGAGCTGAACGAGCTTCTGCCGCAAACAGCAATCAAGCTTGGCTATCTCGATCTTCTCTGCCAGGTGCAATCGGTGAAGAAGATACCTCGCGCAGAGAATTTTGAGGACCACGACTTTCCCGCACTCCGGGTCCGAATTGGCTCGGCCAAGCGCGGCACAGGTGAAGAGGCCCGGCTGGCGGATGGCAAGGCAAGCCGAGTACTGGATGTGGAGATCAGCTTCCGCGATCAGGTTTACGCCTTCCAGGAGTTGAACCTGCACGGCGCTGGTGTGGCGGTGCGCGCGTTCACCATCCACGAGCTTATCGCCGAAAAGTTCCGGGCGCTGCTTCAGCAACCCGTACGCAAGCGCAACCGGCGACAAGACGTCTACGATATCGCCTTTCTGATTGGTGAGCACGATTTCAGCGGGGCTGACAAAACGGCCATTCTGACCACGCTGATCGAGAAATGCCGTAGCCGTGACACTGCCACCTTCATCACCTATAAATCCGCCTACTTTAGAAACGACCAGACAAGAGGTTCAGGTGATCCATGATCCCGACGAGGGCGCGATCTGACAGGGCGTCGTGTTCCTGGCAAAGCTGCTCATAGGTGCGCCAGTGCATTCCCCTGGGCTTGCCCCAATCACCACCTTCAAGGATGCCACCAGGCCAGCCCATTTTGTCCCGGATGCGATTCGCCTGCCGTGCAGCTCGATCCCCCGGCTTTTCCCGCTGAGAAGGGTAGGCCAGCCGGTAGCAATGACGGCACGCGAAGATTGCCCCGCCGTAGAGAATGGCGACACGGCGACCGCACCCACGGGCAGGGCAGAGGAACCAATGCCGCTCGCCGCCCATGTGACAGGGCGTGGTGTCGAGATAGACGGGATAGCGTTCGGGTTGCCATTCCCCGCCTCGATCCCGGTGGCGATAGTCCAGGATCACCCGCCCCGGCTCTGACTGGACATTGATCGAGCCTGTCACCTCGCCACCGCGCGACCAGGTGATGCGGCGGCTGATCCCGGAATCCAGAAGCCCCTCACGTTTCAGCCACCGAATGTCGATCGAGCGATAATCGTCCGTTGTGTCTGCCCCAAACTGCCAGTGTCGCCCGCTACCTACGCCGCCCATGCCTCACCTCAGATTTTGCCGAAATCATTTGGAAACTTGCCCGGTATCGGTTCCACGCTGCCAATACTTAGAAACGGGTAATTTTGGATATGGCCCTGAGAGGCACAGATAGCGCCGCTGAGCGCCTTTCTTGCTTTTGGCACCCTTGACCCATACCTCAGCCCCTCATGCCGCTTAAATCGCCGCTCTGGCGCGCTTTCACGGCCTGTTTGAGCGGGCGGGCAATGTCGAACCGTTTCTTGAGTGCATTTGTGCCCCTGATTTGCCCCTGCGGCGTGTCGTATCGGCCAGACCTTTCGCGGCCACCGAATGCCTGCCCCATGACCAGCTTGCGGGTGTTGGGAACGAGTTTGCCGCGAAACATGCGTTCAGACGGTTCGCCCTTCCCGAGATAGGCTGCGAGGTAAAAGCCGGATCGTTCCGGGTGTGTGTCCTTCGCAAGGTGCCATGATCCCCAGACGCTACATGCGAACTCACCTTCTGTTCGCCCCTGCGCCTTGGTGCGGGGCGTGTGATCTAAGGGTTCGCCAAGAAGATCGGAGAGGTAGGATGCGATGGCTTTTCGCTTCCCATGCGGCAAATGAAAGGCGAGATGCCAGTGCTCGCCCAGCTCTGAGGTTGCTTCGCGCACCCAAAGATACTGGAAGCCGCCGCGACACCGTGCGCCGATCCATTTTCTCAGCAACTCGACCAGGTAGGCAATTCGCTCGACGGGTGATTGTGCAAAAAGGGGATTGGCGTTGTCGTGATGGTAGAGCGACGACCAGCGAACAGTGAGAAGCGTGTTGATCGGAAAACCTAGAATGGCCGCGCACTTTGCCGCTTCTATGAATTTGGCCTGAGACCCGACCGGCAAACCGTCCGTGCGTTTTTCTGGCGGCTGGATCGTTTTGGCGATCTTATCGGCCACCGCGTCCAGCGGGTGTGCTGTGGTTGCGGCTTTGAGAGCCGCCCCTTGCCCGCCCTTGTTTGCTAACGTGTCCCTATGTGGGTCTTGGTGGGAACCATAATGTTGAGGTTATTTTGAAGAGCAGTGAGAGAGTTAAATTAAGTTAATATAGAGTTACACTATTCAGGGACGATGATAACGTGTTGAAAAAACAGGAGGAATAGAGTCTCTTTTGTAAAAAAGGTGTGTGAAGTGACGAATCGTGGTGTGTGAAGTGACGAATCGTGGTGTGTGAAGTGACGAAGAGCTTGCAAAGTTACCCACAGGCTGAGAGGGTGTGTGAAGTGACGAATCTTGACGACAGGTGTGTGAAATGACGAAAGTGACGCCAAGGTGTGTGAAGTGACGAATTCTTAGTCGAAAGCTGGTGTGTAAAATGTCGAATGAAAGCGCTGTACTTCCTGCCCGTTCGCCGCTCCTGCCGGACCGACATCCGCAGCGAGATCTGTTCGTTTGCGATATCTTGGATGCCGTGCCAAAGGCTGACATGGCGTCTATGGAAAACCCTGTATTCTCGCTCTCGACCAAGCCTGATATGCGCACCCGCCGCTATGAGCGTGGCGAGAACTGGATTCAGATTGCGCCGTCCCGACAGGGGCTCGCAACCGTGCATGATCGGGACATTCTGATTTACTGTATTAGCCAATGTATCGGGGCGCTCAATGAAGGCCGAAAGGTCAGCCGCCATGTGCGATTCAAGGCGCATGACTTGCTGGTTGCGACCAACCGTCAGACTTCGGGGCGTGGTTACGAGCTCCTACGCGATGCCTTGCGCCGCCTAAAAGGCACCGAAATCGAGACGAGTATCCGCCAAGGCGGCAAAGAACACTTAAGTGCTTTCGGGCTCATCAGCGCCTTTGAAATTGTCCGTGAGACACGCGATGGACGCATGCTTGATGTCGAGATCACACTTGCTGATTGGGTATTCGACGCCATCGAAAACAACAATGTTCTGACCCTCAACAGGCAGTATTTCTTCCTGCGAAAGCCCTTGGAGCGACGCCTTTATGAAATCGCGCGTAAGCATTGCGGGGCGCAACCCGTGTGGAAGATCGGCCTTGAGCTCTTGCGCGACAAATGCGGGTCGAGCTCAAGGGTGAAGGAATTTCGTCGATTACTCGGCAAGATCATCGACGATGATGGTCAGCATGATCACATGCCTGACTATACCTTCACGATGGCAGAAGACATTGTGATTGTTCGACCGAAGAAGTCAACACGCCAGAATGGCGTGCCCTTGCAGCTCTCGTCCTTGTGCCTTGCGCCCGACACGCATGAAGGTGCGCGCCGCCTCGCCCCTGGGTGGGACATCCACTACCTCGAAGAGGAATGGCGCGCGTGGGTCCTCAAAAAAGTGATTTCAGTTAAAAATCCCGACAAGCACTTCCTTGCCTTCTGCAAAAGGCGCGGCGCGCACAAGCGCTAAGCATGCTGGCATGCATTATGCCTTTGTGGAAAAGTCGCTAACATGCTTGGCGCGATTGAATTAAGCGTGTTAACATGAGAAAAAATAGCGATTTGGCAGATCGGAGCAGCAGATATGACTTACATTATCGGGATGGTGTCCCAGAAAGGCGGTGTGGGGAAGTCCACCCTCGCGCGCATGATGGCGAGAGAATTCGTCGCCGGTGGCCTTACCACTAAGATAGCAGACCTCGACACACAGCAGCAAACATGCACCCATTGGGCAGGACGCCGCGCCGAAGCCGGCGTCACTCCTGAACTTCAGGTGCAGAGTTTTGCCACGGTAAAGACCGCCCTTGCCGAAGCGCCGCGCTTCGATGCGTTGATCCTTGATGGTAAGCCGAACGCGTCGGATCAAACCGCTGAGATTGCAGAGGCGGCTGACCTCGTCGTGATTCCAACAGGGCAAACAGTTGACGATCTGCATCCTGGCGTCGTGCTGGCGCATGCATTGCGCAAAAAAGGCGTCTCATCTGAGAAGATCGCCTTTGCCATGTTTAAGACCACGGGAAGCGAGCGCGAGAATGCCGCCGCACGGCAGTATCTTACTGAAGCAGGCTATATGGTACTTGACGGGGACGTAGGTGTCTCAACGGCATATGGATCAGCCTCGGACGCGGGTAAGGCCATTACGGAAACCTCATTTCGCACCTTGAACCAGCGGGCCTCTAAGCTGGCGCAGAGCATGATCGACAAGATGGTCGAACTTCAAGAAAGGCAGGTGGCGTAATGACCACGAATATCACCAAGCTCAAAAGCAGTAAGGGCGCGCCACCTAAGCCCGATGCAGCGCCTGATGTAATTAACGAAGACACACGCGGCGAAAAGGAGCCACAGCGGCCGATTCAAGTCCGTGTGCCTGTCACTGTGTTCGAAGAATTCAGCGAACAAGCGGGCAGGGAGTATGGCTTTAGCCATGGCGCAAAGAAGCGGCTTTTCCTGAAGATGTGGAAAGCTTACAAAGCGCAAAACACGTAAGCATGCTTGCATGCGTTTAAGTTAAGGCATGAGTGGCATGGAACTACCCCAACCTACGCACAAGAATTATACAACACTTATTAGCAACATTGAAAACGGAGAGATTAAAATTCCTCAATTTCAGAGGGATTTTGTCTGGACGCTTCAACGTTCTGCCGAACTGCTTGATAGTGTGGTCAAAGGGTATCCGATCGGCACCTTCATATTCTGGTTGACGCGGGAGCGTCTGCGCAGTGTGAAGGAACTTGGAAACACCAAACTTCCCGCCGCCAAGAAGGGAGAAACCGTCTCCTTCGTGCTGGATGGCCAGCAACGGCTGACAAGCCTTTTTGCCGCTATGAAGGGCTTAGAGATTGTCCGCGAAAGCGGGCAATGTACGGATTTTTCGGAGATCTACATCGACCTCAGTGCTGGCGAGTCGGATACAATCGTCACTACTGACATCACCGATCTGCCCGCAAACACGTTCATTCGCCTCACCGATCTGCTCTACGGTAGTTTGACAACTCTTGCGGCGTTCCCCCAAGAACACCACGCTAGGCTTGATGAATACAAGCGCCGGATTGAAGCCTACGACTTCTCGATCATCGAAGTGCGCAATGTGCCGATCGACGTAGCAACCGAAATTTTCACGCGGATCAATGTTGGCGGCAAGCCTCTGACGGTGTTCGAGATCATG
Organism: Sulfitobacter sp. OXR-159; assembly: GCF_034377145.1. Taxonomy (NCBI): domain Bacteria; kingdom Pseudomonadati; phylum Pseudomonadota; class Alphaproteobacteria; order Rhodobacterales; family Roseobacteraceae; genus Sulfitobacter; species Sulfitobacter sp. OXR-159. The sequence continues at coordinate 28,187 of NZ_CP139713.1, read as the reverse complement.
GTTGCCAAGACTTATGATGAAAAACAAGGCTTCGATCTGTCCGAGAAATACTCGGAGTTGATCGAACGCCTCGCCCCAATAGACTATGAAACAATCTCAGATCAAACGATCCTTCAGCTCATAGCTCTTATCATGAAGAAGGATTGCAAGCGGCAGGCGATCCTGAAGCTTGAGAAAGATGCCTTCATCGAGATTTGGCCAGCGGCTATTGATAGCGTGGAGAAGGCGGTCGAATACTTTCGCAACGTCATGCGAATACCTGTTTCACAGATGTTGCCGTATCTGACCTTGATCGTGCCCTTCGCTTATTTTTTCTATCACAACGGCAACAAGAAACCATCCCTTGATCAGAAGCTAGAACTCGAAGATTTCTTCTGGCGCTGTTCTCTGGGTGGTCGCTATTCGTCGTCCGTCGAGAGCAAGCTCGCACAGGACGTCAATCGGATCGAGCTCATCCTGAACGGTGGGTCGGCGGATTACGATTGGGGTATCGACGTTTCCCCCGAATTTTTGGTGGAGAATGGTTGGTTCAACGCAGGTCGAAGCTTCACCAAGGCGATTTTGTGCGTCATGGCTTACCAGCAGCCTCTGTCATTCAATGACAATGGGATCGTCAATATCAGCAATTACTGGTTGAAGCAGGCAAATAGCAAAAACTATCATCATTTTTTCCCCCGTGCCTTCCTGAGAAAGGCAGGGGTCTCTGAAGAGGAGGCCAACAACATTGTCAACATACGCCCTGAAGAGGAAAACATACCGGCGGCGCGATTATTTCAGCGACCTGATAGGCTTTATTTTTCTCCTATCGGACGATGCGTCCTTTTGTACTACCTCCGTTCAGACGGCGCAGTGACAAGTCGAGCCGGGCTTGCGCCTTCCGGATTTCATGGCTGGCTTGTCGCAGATAGCTGATGTGTTCGTCCGCAGCCTGCCGAGCGGCGTTGGAATCGCGTGCGATGATGGCATTGGCGATCGCATGGTGCTGTTCGCGTAGCAATTCTCTGATGGCGGGCACTGCGTAAAGGCGATCGCGGTTGTGGATAACGTCCGAGCGTAAAACCCCTGAGAGTGCCTGCATGATCTGTAGCAGTGTCAGGTTGTGGCTGGCTTCATAGATCACCAGATGCAGTTCGGCATCCGCTTCGGTCTCCTCGTTGGCATCGGCATCGGTATGGGCGCGGTCCATACGATCCAGACATACTCGGATGCGGTCTAGTTCAACATCGGTGGCGCGGATGGCAGCCAAGGCTGCAGCTGAGCTTTCGACGATACCGCGAAACTCCAGATAATCATCGGCAGCTTCGGCGTGGCGGACGAGCAAAGCGATCAGGGGGTCCGCAATCGCGGTGGTACCCAACTGCGCAACGTTGGTGCCGCGCCCTTCGATGCTGGAAAGTAATCCACGCTCTTCCAAAATCTTCAGCCCATCGCGCAAGGTCGAGCGCGAGATATTCAACCGCTCGGCGAGTTCCCGTTCTGGTAGCAAACGTTCATCTGCGCGCAATGAACCTTCTAAGATCAGCGATTCGATGTGTTCGGCTACGGCTTCGGCGGCGCGTTCGGTTTTTACGGACATGGCGAATATGATGCTCATTTGATTGTTGTGTCGAATCTAGGATGTTTTGAAAAATCTAACAACCGCATCGCGGTGGACTGATAATTATATCATTGACTATCTGTGGTATGAAAAATATACCACAAATGCGCGTCATGACCGTTACCGATTTCGCTCTGGCCGCCGACAGAGGTTTGATCCAAGGAGCCAGCCCGTGTCCACGATTGCGATGCCAGCGCCCGATGCGGGGCTCATTTCCCGCAAGTCCGAGATCGTTGCCGCGCTGCGGGCCGTTCTGCCGCCTGATGCGGTGATTTCGGACCCCGAGGAAACCCGCGCCTATGAATGCGACGCGCTGACCGCCTATCGCTGCGCGCCTTTGGCGGTTGTGCTGCCGCGCACCACCGAAGAGGTCGCGGCGGCCATGCGGGTCTGCCACCGTATGCGGGTGCCGGTGATCCCGCGCGGGGCGGGCACATCGCTGGCGGGCGGCGCGCTGCCCACCGCTGACAGCGTCGTGATCGGCACCATGCGCCTGCGCGAGATGCTGGAAATCGACACCGACAACCGTTTCATTCGCGTGCAGACCGGCGTCACCAACCTGTCGGTCAGTGACGAGCTGGAAGCGCAGGGGTTCTTTTACGCGCCCGACCCCTCGTCGCAGCTGGCCTGCACCATCGCGGGCAATATCGGGATGAATTCGGGCGGCGCGCATTGCCTGAAATACGGGGTGACGACGAACAACCTGCTGGGCGCGCGGATGGTGCTGGCGGATGGAGAGATCGTCGATCTGGCGGGTGGGGGGCTGGATATCCTTGGCCTGATCTGCGGCTCTGAGGGGCAGCTGGGCATCGTCACCGAGGCCACCCTGCGTATCCTGCCCAAGCCCGAAGGCGCGCGGCCGATGCTGATCGGCTTCGATTCCGCCGAAGTTGCGGGCGAATGCGTGGCGCGGATCATCCGCTCGGGCCTGCTGCCGGTGGCGATCGAATATATGGACGACGTCTGTCTGCGCGCGGTCGAGGATTTCGCCCGCGCGGGCTATCCAGACTGCGCCGCCGTGCTGATCGTCGAGGTCGAGGGTTCGGAACCCGAAATCGCCGACCAGACCGCCCGCATCCGCGCCATCGCCGATCAGCTGAACCCGGTCGAGTTCCGCGAAAGCCGCAATGCCGATGAATCGCTGGCGATCTGGAAGGGGCGCAAATCGGCCTTTGGCGCGATGGGGCGGCTGGGCGATTACCTGTGCCTCGACGGGACGGTGCCGGTGTCGAAACTGCCCTTCACGCTGAAGCGGATCGGAGAATTGTCGAAGGAACACGGGCTGGAGGTCGCCAATGTATTTCACGCGGGCGACGGCAATATGCACCCGCTGATCCTGTTCGATGCCAACACGCCGGGCGATCTGGAACGGGCCGAGGCTTTCGGCGCCGATATCCTGCGGGTCTGCGTCGATGTCGGCGGCTGCCTGACCGGCGAGCACGGCGTCGGCATCGAAAAGCGCGACCTGATGACCAGCCAATACACCCCCGAGGACATGGCCATCCAGATGGAGATCAAGGACGCGCTGGACCCCTGCTGGCTGCTGAATCCGGCCAAGGTCTTTCCGCTGGAGGCCAGCCAGCCCCACCGGCAGAGGGCCGCGACATGCTGACCCAGACCGCAGACAGCCCCGCTGATGAGACCGAACTGTCCGCGCTGATCCGCGATTGCCACGACAGCCGCCTGCCCCTGCGGATCGCCGGTGGCGGCACCCGGCTGGACCGGACCGATGGCGCGGCAAGCCTGCTGGCGACGCGCAAAATCAGCGGCATCGTGGCCTATGAACCCGGAGAGCTGACCCTGATCGCCCGCGCGGGCACCCCCCTGCCCGAGATCGAGCAGGTGCTGGCCGCCGAAGGTCAGGCGCTGGCCTTCGAGCCGATGGATCACCGCGTCCTTCTGGGCACCAACGGCACCCCCACCATCGGCGGGATGGTCGCGGCGAATGTCTCGGGTCCGCGCCGGGTGCAGGCGGGGGCTTGCCGCGATCACCTGCTGGGCGTGCGTTTCGTCGATGGCCGGGGCCGCGTGCTGAAGAATGGCGGGCGGGTGATGAAGAACGTCACCGGCATGGATCTGAGCAAGCTGCTGTGCGGATCATTTGGCACGCTGGGGGTGCTGACCGAGGTGGCGATGAAAACGCTGCCCGTGGCCGAAGCCCAACAGACGCTGGGTTTCGCGGGTGTTTCGGCGGCGCAGGCGGTGCGGATCTTCTCGGCCGCGCTGGTCACCCCGTTCGAGGTCTCGGGCGCGGCATTCCACGCCGGCACCGCATGGCTGCGGATCGAGGGGCTGGCCAGTCAGGTCGCCTATCGTCGCGAACGCCTGACCGCGCAGTTCAGCGAACACCGCATCGACATCACCGATGACGGCGACAGCCGGGCGCTGTGGCGCGACCTGCGCGATGTCCGGCATTTCGCGGACAGCAACGAGGCAATCTGGCGCATTCTGGCCAAGCCGACCGACGCCCCCGCCATCGTCGCCGCGCTGGAGGTGCTGGGGGGCCGGACCTCGCTGGACTGGGGCGGCGGGCTGATCTGGTATTGCGGCAATGCCGGGGCATCCGCGATCCGCAAGGCCGCAATGGGCGGCGTGGCCACGCTGCTGCGGGGCGGGCCATCGCCCGACGGCCCCCGCTTTGCGCCCGAAGCGGCTGGCGTCGCGCGCCTGTCCGCCGCCCTGCGCCGGACCTTCGATCCGGCGGGCATCCTCAATCCCGGCCTGATGGACAGCTGAACATGCAGACGAATTTCATCCCCGAACAGCTGACCGACCCCGCCACCGCGCGCAGCAACGAGATCCTGCGATCCTGCGTCCATTGCGGTTTCTGCACAGCGACCTGTCCCACCTATATGGTGCTGGGCGACGAATTGGACAGCCCGCGCGGGCGCATCTATCTGATCAAGGACATGCTGGAAAACAGCAAGGTGCCGGATGCAATGACGGTGCAGCATATCGACCGCTGCCTGTCCTGCCTGTCCTGCATGACCACCTGCCCCTCGGGCGTGCATTACATGCATCTGGTCGATCACGCCCGGGAATATATCGAGCGTCACCACAAGCGCCGCTGGGACGATCGCGCCCTGCGCTGGCTGCTGGCGCGCATCCTGCCCTATCCGGGGCGGTTCCGGCTGGCGCTGATCGGGGCGAAACTGGCGCGGCCCTTCCGCAAGCTGATGCCCGACGCACGGCTGCGCGCGATGCTGGAAATGGCGCCGCCGCAGCTGCCCCGGCGCAGCCCCAATGACCGGCCCCAGACCTTCGCCGCCCAAAGCCCGCGCCGCAGGCGCGTGGCGCTGCTGACCGGTTGCGCGCAGCGGGCGCTGAACACCGATATCAACGACGCCACCATCCGCCTGCTGCGCCGCCACGGCTGCGAGGTGGTGATTCCGAAGGGTATCGGCTGCTGCGGCGCGCTGACCCATCACATGGGCAAGGCGGCGGAAAGTCACGCGGCGGCGGCGGCCAATATCCGCGCGCTGGTCGCGGAACTGGATGGTGAAGGGCTGGACGCGGTGGTCATCAACACCTCGGGCTGCGGCACCACGGTCAAGGATTACGGCCATATGTTCGCGGGCGATCCCTTGGCGCAGGACGCGGCACGGGTGGCGGCGCTGGCCCGCGACATCACCGAAGTGATGGGCGATATCGGCCTGGACGGCGCGACCCATGCCGAACCCTTGCGCGTGGCCTATCACGCGGCCTGTTCGCTGCAACATGGCCAGCAGATCCGCTCGGCCCCCAAGGACCTGCTGAAGGCGGCGGGGTTCGAGGTGCTGGAGCCGCGCGACGCCCATATCTGCTGCGGCTCTGCCGGGACCTACAACCTGATGCAGCCAGCGATCTCGGCGGAACTGAAAACCCGCAAGGTCGCCACGCTGGAGGCCACCCGCCCGCAGGTCATCAGCGCCGGAAATATCGGCTGCATGATGCAGATCGGTTCCGGCACCGGCATCCCCGTCGCCCACACCGTCGAGCTGCTGGACTGGGCCACCGGAGGGCCGAAACCCAGAGGACTGAACTGATGCGGTGGATGCCCCCACCTGATGGCATCGAATATGCCATAACGGTTTCGTATGAACCAACGCGAGGGAGGCATCCATGTCAGAGATTAGGGTCAGGATGCATTGATTTCTGTTGCGCTGCGTGATTCACGCCTCCGAAAACGGAGCGGTGACATGAGCGATCTTTTCTGGCTGACCGACGCGCAGATGGCGCGCCTGGCTCCCTTCTTTCCCAGGTCGCACGGGAAGCCCCGGGTTGATGACAGACGGGTGCTGAGCGGGATTATTTTCATCAATCGCAATGGCTTGCGTTGGCGCGATGCGCCCGTCGCGTATGGCCCACATAAGACGCTCTACAGCCGGTGGAGGCGTTGGAGCGAAAAGGGCATCTTCGCGCGGATGATGGCCGGGCTGGCGGCGGAACACGGCGAGAAAACGACCGTGATGATCGACGCAACATACCTCAAGGCCCATCGAACGGCGACCAGCATGGCCGCCAAAAAGGGGGGCGTGGTCGCCTGATCGGTCGAACCAAAGGCGGTATGAACACCAAGCTGCACGCCATCTGCGACAGTCAGGGGCGACCGATCGACCTGTTCGTCACCGCTGGACAGGTCAGCGATTATATCGGCGCTCGGGCGCTGCTCAGTGGCCTGCCAAACGTCAAATGGCTACTTGGGGATCGTGGATATGACGCTGACTGGTTCAGAGAAGCGTTGCAGGACAAGGGGATACGCGCCTGCATCCCAGGCCGGAAGAAACGCAAGACGCCGATCAAATACGATAAGCGGAGATACAAGCGGCGTAACCGCATCGAGATCATGTTCGGCAGGCTCAAGGACTGGAGGCGCGTCGCGACCCGCTATGACAGATGCCCCAAGGTGTTCCTCTCAGCCATCGCCCTCGCGGCTCTCGTCATCTATTGGTTATGAATCCTGACCCTAAGGAGAAATCGCAGTGAACAAGCCAATTCTCAAGCCTGAAATTCAAGATCCGCTCAAGACAGGAATATTTGACTGCGACATTCACCCCACACTCAAGAGCGCCGCAGATATAAAAAAATATCTGTCAAAAGAGTGGCAGGACTATTTTGACAATTACGGCGACTTCGTTCGTCAGCCATTCAGCACATCCCTGGGATATCCGAAAGCGACGCGAGCCCTGTCCCGCGGTGATGCGTGGCCGCCGGCAGGTGGGGAGCCGGGATCTGACCTTGGCTTTCTTGCCGAGCAGCATCTGGATGGCAATAACATCAAACTCGGTGTGCTTCAGGTTCTGTGGCCCGTGGGCAATAAGCAGCGCAATGCCGATTTTGCCAAGGCCATGTGCAGTGCGGTGAACGACTGGCAGGTCGACGAGTGGATCAGCAAGGAGCCGCGCCTCAAAGGGTCCATCGTCGTTCCTCAGGAAGATGCCGAAGCGGCGGTGGCCGAAATCGAGCGCCTAGGCGGCCATGGCGGCTTTGCGCAGATTTTGATCAGTCCCAAAAGTGAAGAGCCACTCGGGCGAAAGCGATATTGGCCGATCTACGAAGCCGCGGCTGCGCACAACCTTCCTGTAACATTGCATGTCGGGGGCGTGAACGGGCGTCCTGCGACCGGCTCGGGCCACCCTTCCTACTATGCCGAGGAACACCAGTCCCACGTTCAGAATATGCAGGCCCTTGTCGCCAGTCTGATATTCGAGGGCGTATTCGAAGCATTCCCGACACTGCGATTGATCATCGTTGAGGCGGGTCTGGCGTGGGCACCATCTCTTGGATGGCGCATGGACGTAGCATTCAAACGCCTGCACTCGGAAGTCCCTCACCTCAAGAAAAAGCCCTCAGAGTACTTGCGGGAGCACTTCTGGTTTTCCACCCAGCCGGCAGACGAGCCAGAAAAGCCCCAATATCTGCGCGATGTCTTCGATTGGATCGGATGGGACCGCATCCTATTCGCTTCTGACTACCCGCACTGGGATTTCGATGATCCGAAATACGCCCTCAACATAAAGTTGAGCGCGACCGAGAAGATGCAGATCTTCTGGCAGAATTCTCAAGAGGCATTTGGAGGGGTGGTTTGATGGCCAGGCATGTCGCAGCAACCGTCGACGAAATCCCCGCCGGGAGCCGCAAGCGCGTCACGATCAAAGGAAGAGACATCGTAATCTTCAATCTCGACGGCGAGTTCTTCGCGTTGCTCGACAAATGCCCTCACGAGGGCGCCAGTCTTTCTTGCGGCGTAACTGTTGGTCTGCTCGAGTCCGAACGACCAGGGCACTATACCTACTCCCGGCAGGGAGAAATGGTGAGATGCCCGTGGCATGGGTGGGAGTACGACATCCGCACGGGACAGTCCTACTGCAGCCCCGATGACATCAAGGTCAAGCAGTTCCAGGTCGAAGTTGGATCAGGCGAAGCATTGGCCAAAGGCCCATACGTGGCAGAACGATTTGAGGTATCGGTCGAGCAGAACTACGTTGTAGTGAACGTTTAGCTTCGGCTTGATTCAATACATTGTAGATTATCGACGACGGGATGGCTTGGGGAAAATGAATTGACTGATAACACCAGCACACAATGGATCGCGTTGACCAAAACCGCAGATATTGCAGAGGGCGAAGTGGAGGCCTTTGAAGTCGGTGACTACAACATTGCGCTTTATCACTTATCTGATGGAGATTTATTCGCCACGGACAATATCTGCACTCATGCTCTGGCCTATCTTTCAGACGGGTTCCTCGAGGGTAGCACCATTGAGTGCCCTCTCCATGGCGGATGCTTTGATGTAAAAACCGGAAAAGGCCTGTGCGCCCCGGTGACAGACGCTTTGGCTACCTACCGCGTGCGGATCACAGATGATGAAACGGTCGAGGTCGCTCTACCGATCTAGGAGCTTCCAACCTACAGATTAAAGAGACACCGTATGGAAAAGGTAATAATTGTTGGCGGAGGCCAAACCGCTATGAATGCGGCCATGTCGATGCGCCAATCCGACTTTGAAGGCAGCATTGTTATTGTCGGCGAAGAAGAGACTTTGCCGTACGAACGCCCGCCCCTATCCAAAGAATGGCTCAAATCAGACGTCGAACCGAACGTGCCCCTTGTCTGTAGACGCGACATCCTCGAGGACCGGCATATCACATTCCAAGGCGGTGCCGTCGTAACATCGATCAGCCCGGAGAAACACCAGATTGCGCTCTCGTCCGGGCAACTGCTTGACTACGATGCGCTGCTGCTGAGCACCGGTGGCCGGGCCCGCCCCCTCCCCATTGAGGGCGCTGAGTACGCCAATTGTCTCAGGACTCTCGCTGATGCGCGTGCGCTGAGAGCAAAGCTTCATAGCCAGCCCCACGTCACGTGTATTGGTGCAGGTGTGATCGGGCTCGAAACGGCGGCGACGGCGCGTGAGCTTGGGTGCGAGGTGACGGTCATTGACCCGGCCGCGCAACCTATGTCCCGATGTCTCACGAGCGAAGGCACGGCCTTTGTCGAGAACATTCATCGCAGTGCAGGCGTTGATTTGCGCCTGGGCGTCAAGCCGGTTGCCATTCGCCCTGACGACAACGCCCTGCTGGTCACCTGTGACGACGGCACGTCTGTTCGCACCGGGTGTGTGATCGGCGGGATCGGTATCGTCAGAAATACGGAACTGGCGTCAGCAGCCGGCCTGGAGGTCAGAACCGGCATCGTTGTAGACGAATATGGCCGCACCTCTTCTCCCGACATTTACGCTGCCGGAGACGTCGCCGAGTTCTATTTTCCGCCTGCGCAAAAGCACCTGATCCGTGAATCTTGGCGGCATGCGCAAAATCACGGTATTGCCGTCGGGGCGGCCATGGTCGGCATGGCGCAACCCTACTCCGATCTGCAGTGGTTTTGGACAGATCAGCATGGCGTCCGAATTGAAGTTGGCGGCAGTCTGGACCAAATTGACCGGACCTATCGCAGGGAAACCCCCAAGGGGGGCTTCATTCTGTTTCACTTCAGACGCGGGAAGTTCGTCGGCTATACAGCAGCAAATGCCCGGGCCGACGGACGCTTTGCGGAAAAGCTGCTTTCTACAAACACAACACCCGATCCACAGACGCTGGAGGACATGCAGATACCATTGAAAACCCTATTGTAGTATATTTCAAATGCGTAGGCCATATTCCATGAATATTATCGATCTTAGGCGTTACTCAATCATCCCCGGGCGCGTTAACGAGTACGTGGAGTTCTTTAGAAATGAAGGACTTCCCATCCAAGCCTCCTACTTGGGCTGCCCTTTGGGTTATTTCGTCACCGAAACCGGGCCACTCAATCAAGTTGTTCATATGTGGGCTTATGAAACGATGGCGGATCGGGAACAAAGGCGATCGGCACTCGAAAAGGACCCCAAGTGGGTTGCCTACCGAAAGAAGAGTACGAACTTAGCTCTCATTTTGGCTCAAGAAAATACGCTCCTTAAGGCGCTCACCGTTCCGTGCCGATTTGCCACGTTGGATTGAATTTGACCTGCTGGCGTGGGGGGTGCACCATCACACAAACGGCCCCCATCTCTGACTTCCATTACCCATTTCCGGGATCCGATTGAGGGAATAGTCTTGGCTCTGCGATCCGCTTTGCCATGCCCAGCAGGCGGCTTCGATGATCGGTCGCAGTCTCGAGCCGAAGTGTTTGCAGCGCAGGGACTTCCAGACGTTTTCGACCGGATCGAGCACGATCCGCGGATTTGGAAAATTCGTAAGCGCTGTCCTGACCCCACCTTCCTGCTGAATCTGTAAGTTGCGATGTCGCATTGTGCGGAGATTTGCATGGGAGGGGTCGAGTGGGGCTGAGTGCAGAAAACCCCTTTAAGGTTTCTGTTGGGTTGTTTGCGCGTTGAGACTGACGCTCACGGTTCGTTCGCTCCGAGATACCGATAGATTGTCGCTTTTGAGAGGCTGTAGTGTGCCATCAGATCTTTGATCAGCATTCCAGCGGTACGCTTTTTGCGTAGCTCAACGATCTGATCTTCTGAAAGCGCGGGTCGTTTGCCGAACTGTACGCCGCGATCTTTGGCCTTCTTGATCCCATCCATCTGTCGCTCGGCGCGGATTTCGGTTTCGAACTGGCCAATGGCTCCGAGCATGTTGAACAGCAGCCGCCCGGTTGCGTCGGACGTGTCGATATTCTGATCGAGCACGACCAGATCGACACCTTTCTGTTTCAGTGTTTCAGCGATCTGGCAAAGGTGCAGTGTGGATCGCGCCAATCGGTCGATACGTGTGACAATCAGCTGGTCACCGTCGCGGACGTAATTCAGGCATTCTTTCAGCTGAGGGCGGGCGTCCGTCGTACCACTGCGCTTCTCTTCGAAAAGCTTGTCGCAGCCATCCAGCTTTTCGCGCTGCACGTCCAGAGATTGTCCGACTGAGCTGACGCGGGCGTATCCGACTTTGGCCATAGTGTCTCGAATAAATTTAGAGGTCTTGCGACTGTCATATTGAGACATTGAAAAAGACATGGCAAGCGAATGGTCTCAATTTCTACAGTTTTGAAGACCCTCTCCGTATAGAAAGACGACCCTCATGGCACACCGAGCGGTTCTGACCGCGCGACAGCGCGCGGCCCTTTTCCACCTTCCAACGGATGAGGCGTTGATCCTTCGGCATTACGCCCTGTCCGATGAAGACATCGATTTTATCCGCACCCGCCGCCGCCCTGAGAACCTGATCGGATTTGCGCTGCAGCTTTGTGCCCTTCGATATCCGGGACGGCTGCTGAGGCCCGGAGAGATCATCCCCAAAGAAATGTCTGACTTCATCGCCGCCCAGCTCGGCGTCAAACCCGATGACCTTCTACATTATGCCGAGCGAGAGAACACACGGCACGAGCACCTGGAAGTACTGCGCAAGATTTATAGGTACGAGATGTTCAAGGGCAAGCGGGTCAAACAGATGCGTGCGTGGCTTGATCAGAATGCCGAAGGTGCGCAATCGAGCGAAGGTCTGGTGAGGGCCTTTGTGCAAGAATGTCGTGGGCGGCATATCATCCTGCCGGGAACGACTGTCATGGAACGGATGTGCGCCGACGCGCTTGTTGCTGCCGAACGCCGGATCGAAACTCGGATAACGGCGCGCCTTGACCGCGCGATGCGCGCTCGTCTCGATGGCTTATTGAATGAGGAAGAGGAGGGCCAAACCACCACGTTCGTGTGGTTGCGCCAGTTTGAGCCAGGCAAGAACTCCGCAGATATCAACCGCCTGCTTGATCGGCTGGAGTTTCTGAAGGCGATTGCCTTGGCACCAGAAATTATGGACGACATCCCAGCACATCGGGTCACGCGGCTGCGCCGTCAGGGAGAACGCTACTTTGCGAAAGGACTACGTGACATCACCAGTGACCGCCGCCTTGCCATCCTGGCCGTCTGCGTCGTGGAATGGAGCGCTGCCATCGCAGATACCGTTGTGGAAACACATGACAGGATTGTAGGCAGCGTCTGGCGGGATGCGAAACGGATCTGCGACGCGCGGGTCACGGAAGCTCAGGCGGACGTCGCAAAGACCCTGGCTGGATTTGAGACCCTGGGATCAAACCTATTGATGGCCAAAGGCGACGATGCCGCCCTCGCCAATGCCGTCGATAGTTCTTGCGGCTGGAGCGGCCTTGAAAGTCTGGTCGCGCAAGCAACACAGCTTCAGGCAACGGTGAAAGCAGATACTCTGGCCCATGTGTCCAAGGGCTTCCACCGGTTCAAACGCTATGCTCGGCGCATGTTGAATGCTCTGGATATGACATGCGCCAGTGTGGCCCAGCCATTGATCACGGCAGCGCAGATTATCCGTGACAAACAGGATATCCCGGCCACATCGCTGACCTTTTTACAACCACGTTCGAAATGGCGACCGCAATTCCGCGCGCCCGATATTGATCAAGAGCGGCTGTGGGTTGTCGCCGTCCTGTGCCACCTGCGCGATGCGTTCCGTTCTGGCGATATCTGGCTTCCGCATTCGCGGCGTCATGCCGACATGAAGCAAGCCCTTGTGTCCATCGATGCCGCCCGCGCCATGGGGCTTTCAATGCCACTGGAACCAGAGATCTGGATGGCTGATCGAAAGCGCCGCTTGGAAGAGGGGCTGAAACGGCTGGCCAAGGCGGTGCGCTCCAAAACCTTGCCGAGTGGAGTCATTGAAGACGGCGTTTTGCGCGTGAGCCGTCTTGACGCCGATGTGCCGGAGGAGGCCGGTGATCTCGTCCTCGATCTTTACCGTCGTCTGCCGGAGACGCGGATCACCGATATTCTCACAGAGGTCGACAAAGACACCGGCTTCACCGAAGCCTTCACGCATCTGCACACCGGTGCCCCATGCCGTGACAAGATTGGCTTGCTGAACGTGCTCCTGGCGGAGGGTCTCAATCTAGGCCTGAGCAAAATGGCAAATGCCACCAACACTCATGACTTCATACAGCTTTCCCGTTTGTCACGGTGGCATGTCGAAAGCGAGGGAATGGCCCGCGCCCTGGCCATGGTGATTGATGCGCAGACCCACCTGCCAATGACCAAATTCTGGGGTGTAGGGAAAACGGCTTCCAGTGATGGGCAGTTTTTCCCAACGACGCGGCAGGGCGAGGCAATGAACCTCATCAACGCAAAATACGGCAACGAGCCGGGCATAAAGGCCTACACCCACGTCTCTGACCAGTATGCGCCATTCGCCACTCAGGTCATTCCCGCCACGGTGAGCGAGGCACCTTATATCCTCGACGGCTTGCTGATGAACGAGGCGGGACGGAAGATAAAAGAGCAGTATGCCGACACCGGCGGCTTCACCGATCTCGTCTTCGCCGCCACGTCCCTGCTCGGGTACCACTTCCATCCCCGCATTCGCGACCTGTCCTCCAAGAGGTTGCATGTGTTTGACCTCCGCGCTGTTCCCAAAGAGCTGAAAGGGTTAACCGGGGACAAAATTCGGGAAGCGAAGATCGTCGAAAACTGGCCGGATGTTTTGCGCTGTATCGCAACAATGCTGTCGGGCCGGATGCAGCCAAGTCACCTCCTCAAGAAATTGGCCGCGCGCCCGAGGCAACATGATCTGGCGTTGGCCTTGCGGGAGATCGGCCGGGTCGAACGCACATTGTTCATCATCGAATGGCTGCTCGACACCGACATGCAGCGCCGCGCCCATATCGGCTTGAACAAGGGAGAGGCACATCACGCCCTGAAAGGTGCTCTTCGGATCGGGCGTCAGGGAGAAATCCGCGACCGTACCACGGAAGGACAACACTTCCGCATCGCTGGCCTCAATCTGCTGACCGCCATCATCATTTATTGGAATTCCAAACAGCTCGGAAACGCTGTGGCAAGGCGACAGCGGGCAGGATTGGATTGCCCACCCGAACTCCTCGCCCACATATCGCCGCTTGGGTGGGCCCATATCATCCTAACAGGCGAATATCGTTGGCGGAAAATAGAAGCGCAAAATCCTTAAAGGGGTTTTCTGCACTCAGCCCCACTCGACCCCTGGGAGGGCGAGGCCCATCACGCCCTAAAAAACGCCCTGCGCATCGGGCGGCAGGGCGAAATCCGCGATCGGACCGTCGAAGGTCAGCACTACCGTATGGCAGGGCTGAACCTGCTGGCCGCCATCATCATCTACTGGAACACCAAGCACCTCGGGCAGGCTGTCACACGGCGCCAACACGTCGGATTAGACAGTCCATCCGATCTCCTGGGGCACATCTCGCCTCTCGGATGGGCACACATCCTCCTCACAGGCGAGTATAAGTGGAAAAAACGATGAAGGGCTGGCTTAGGGTGTCATTCTGCACTCAGCCGGAATCTACCCCACAATGGCCGGTCTTCAGGCAGCCCGAGCGCGCGGTAGGAAGGGCGGACGAAATTTCGCGCTGTCAAAATCACAAGTGCGCATGGCACAGGCCGCCATGGCCAGTCGCGACACGTCTGTTTCAGAGCTTTGCAAGGAATTAGGCGTGAGGCCCGTTACCCTCTATCGCTACGTCGACCCGAACGGCAATCTGCGAGACTACGGCAAGCGCGTCCTCGGTGCCTAACGTACTATTCTGCACCCAGCCGGAATCTACCCCAATCTCGCAGAGGCAGAAGCCATTGCCCGCCTGCTGCGCCAGATCAAAGGGTTCCTTTGGAATGGCAACCTTCACGATGGTCAGGCAGCGATCGAAGACCTTGTCATCGATCTGGAAGTTGTCGAGACGGACTATGCCAGCATCAAAGCACTTCGGAAGGCGGCGTCCGAGTTCGAGACCTACATCGCCAACAACGCCTTGATGATCCCGAACTATGCGGAAAGACGACGGTACGGTGAACGCGTTTCAACCGGCTTTGTCGAAAGCACCGTCAACACCGTTGTTGGAAAGCGCTTCGGCAAGCGGCAGCAAATGCGCTGGTCAAAACGAGGCGCGCATCTCATGCTGCAAACCCGAACCAGAGCCCTCGATGGCACCCTGCGCGCCAAGTTCGAGCAATGGCATCCGGCGTTGAAACCTTCGTCAGAAACCAAAATGGCTGCATGATTGCCCCACACTTTACGGTACTCTCCTACATCATGCCTGCTTGCGCGGCCTGCCACCCTTGCGGCCATTTTCACGGGCGGCGGCGGCTTTCGCAGGCGATTTGGTCTGCCCTGCCCGCCGAGCCATATAGGCCTTGGTTCCGAACAGTCCCGCCAACAAGCCGGGGATGGACAGGTCCACATCGAGGGCTTCCCAATGCAGGCCGTAACCAGCACCGAGGATTTCAACTGCGGCGAGGTCTTCATCCGTTGCAGTCTCCAATCCCTGCGCCACACGGGGTGGAAAGGCGAAGGTGCAACCGTTGGTCAGATCGACGATGATACGGCTGTTCCGCTTGTCATAGCGCACCGCATCCGCGCGCGGTTCGGTCTGCTGCGCGATGTGGCCACGCTCAATGGCGGCATTGATTTCAGAATCTGTCAGTTCAGCCATGGATTTCCCTCCATCTGGCAAGAAACGCCTCTTGCTGGTCCTGGACGATCTGCACGGCCCGGCGCACATCGTTCCCCTTCATGCCCTGGGCCCAAACAAGAGCTGGAGTCCCGTCAGGCCCGATCAGATTGATCTTGACTTGCCCATCACCGAACACATGCACATGGGCCGGCTCATGATCGTCTGTGAAGATGATGACGCGCAGACCATGCGCTCGGTATATGGTGACCATAACTGTATTTAACCTATCGTGATGGGTTTTTCAAGAGACATACAAGCCGCCTATTGGCGGGTGTTTCCGATGTGTGTATCCTGAACGGTAAGAAAACCAAGGGGAAACCCCCGTGAAATACAGGCGGAAACACCATGAAACTGACACTTGGACAGGCGGCAAAGACCGCGAAGCGTTCAAAGGGAACGCTATCAAAAGCTCTTAATTCTGGGGGTATCTCTGCGGAGAAAGACGACAAGGGGCGCTGGCAGATTGATCCATCAGAGCTTTCCAGGTGGATGTCTACGAACCCGTTTCCGAACGGTCGTGAAAACCAATCGGAAACCCCAGAGGAAACGCATGAAAACAGCGCCTTGGGCGTCGAAGTTAAGATGCTTAGAGAGCGGATCGACGCCATGACCGCCGAGCGCGACAGGGAGCGCGGCCAGCTCGTCGATCAGATCGAGGATTTGCGCGCTCGCCTGGACGGAGCTGAGAGTGAGCGGGTTCGGTTGAACGCGCTTCTGACCGATCAAAGGGAAAAATCGGAGACCCAAATTAAGCGAAGCTTTTGGAGGCGTATCCTTGGGTGATCATTTGCTAGACATTACAAGCGATGGATGGGTAGTAAGGGGGTCTCGTCAAGGGATCTCGTCGTCGAGATCGAAGGAGCAAGGTTTAGGCTCCGGGTCTTTCATCCAATGTGCAGATGATGCCAAAATATAATTTTCATACTGACATTCGCGCATAGCTGTCGTTAACGAACGAAGTAGCGGCAGGATTGGGGCGGCAACCGACTCGATATACTGCTGGTTTTTGGCAGATCGCGATGCGGGAACATCATGATAGATGAAAGATATTCTTGAAGTTTCATGCTGGGATTGAGTGCTCTCTATGGCGTAAGAGATATCAATCTCCATCGAGGCAAAGTCGCCGGACAGCTTAGGCTCAAGTTTCAAATGCAACACCCAGAGCCCGTTGGGCATAGGATGTTGCGATGGACAGACGAAGCAAGCACCTCAGCAGCGAGGAACGTGGCGTGATATTCGCCGAGAATAATCGGGGCGTGAGCCAGCGGTCAATCGGGCAGCTTTTGCAGCGACCTGCGAGCACGATCTGCCGCGAACTGGCACGTGGGCGACAAGAGGACGGCACCTATTGCCCGCACGCGGCGCGGCTTGTCTATGATGTCCGCCGCACGCGATGCCGACGCCCGCGAAAGCTGGTCGAGGGCGGCGCGGCCTATCAGTTCGTTCACGATCACCTCGTGTATCGCCGCTGGTCTCCAGAGCAGATTGCGCACAGACTGCGGCTTATGAAGCCCGATGACCCTTCTGCCCGTGTGAGCCATGAAACCATCTATGCGGCGATCTGCCCTGCGCAAAAGCTTGACCTATGACCGTGGATCCGAAATGGCTTGCCACCCTGAGCTGGCCCGCCGCCTCAAGATCGATATCTGGTTCTGCGACCCGCACGCTCCCTGGCAGCGCGGATCGAACGAGAACACCAACGGTCTCCTGCGCCAGTTCATGCCCAAAGGCACAGACCTCTCCGATGCCAGTCAGACATGGCTGAACGATGTTGCGCGGCTAATGATGGCATGAGCACCGCGATCGGCGATGGCGTTGTGGCATTTGCGCGTGTCGTACGCGCCGTCTGCCGTAACGCTGCCAATCTCTTGGTCCTCCGGAATCTGGCTGAGCAGATCAGGCAGCACCGGTGCATCGCCGATATGGCTCCCGGTGATCTCCACGGCCCGGATCTCCAACGTTTCTTCGTCGATGCCGAGGTGGATCTTGCGCCATATCCGGCGTTTCGGGCCGCCGTGTTTGCGAGCGTTCCATTCCCCTTCGCCTTCGACCTTGATCCCGGTGCTATCGATCAGCAGGTGCACAGGCCCCTTGGACCCGCGATACGGGATGTTTACAGCCAGCGTCTTCTGACGGCGAGAGAGGGTGCTGAAGTCGGGCACCGACCAGTCGAGACCGACCAGCCGCAACAGGCTCTCCACGAACCCAGTCGTCTGTCGAAGGGCCATGCCGAACAGGACCTTCATCGTAAGGCACGTTTGGATCGCTGCATCGCTATAGGTCTGCTGGCGGCCACGCCTGCCTGTCGGCACGGCATCCCAGCGCATCTCGGGGTCGAACCAGATCGTCAGCGAGCAGCATAGGTAACATAAAGTTGCTCAAGGGTTAATATTTACTCATTTGTCAGCTGCAAGAAGTAGTGAGAGCCTGCAAACTTAGTCAGCTTTTCGCTGTGATATGAAGTCATCAGTTAGTCTGAGTCCGACATTTTTAAAACCACCAGATAACCATTTAAAATTTATGAGTGGCGAAGATCGGACGAGGGCCATTTGAGACTGATGTTGTAATCGCCGAGCTGATTGGAAGTTGTATGGGAGAACACCTTTTAGACCAGTCCTATAGACCTACCATTCGATCAGATGGTCTAAGTTGGAGTGCAAAATATGCTTGAGAAAAACAAACTGTTGTTGAAGCAACCTCAATTGGAAATTTGTAAAATATGAGCTATTCAGACGTTCAGCTTTTTATTGGCGGCAAGTGGGGTCCGGGCGGCGAAGGTTTGGCCATGGATGTTTTGAATCCCGCTACCGAACAAATGATAGGTAAAGTAGCTGTCGCAACTAAAAGTGATTTGGATGCCGCTCTGGAATCCGCGCAGCTTGGGTTTGAGGAGTGGGGGGCTATGTCAGCTTATACCCGCTCGAATATATTGCGAAATGCCGCGATTATTCTGCGTGAACGCGCTGACATGATCGCCGGGATATTAACGCTAGAGCAAGGGAAACCATTGGCGCAGGCCAAGGCCGAAGTTCTAGCCGGTGCCGAATTCATAGAATGGAGCGCTGAAGAGGCGCGCCGGACATACGGGTTAGTTATTCCTGCGCGCAATGCCGAAGTGCTTCAGCTCACGTTACGCGAGCCAGTCGGGCCAGTAGCGGCATTTGCGCCGTGGAATTTTCCCATCAATCAATGTGTGCGCAAGCTGGCAGCGGGTTTGGCGGCGGGTTGTTCCTTTGTGCTGAAGGGGCCGGAAGATACGCCCGGCTCACCTGCTGAACTTGTGCGTGCCTTTGTTGACGCAGGCGTGCCGGGGAATACAATCAATTTGGTTTATGGCGATCCACCAATGATTTCTGGCCATCTGATACCGCATCGTGTGATCCGTAAAATCAGCTTTACAGGATCGACACAGGTCGGGCGGCAAATTGGGGCTATGGCTGCAAGCCATATGAAACGCATGACGCTGGAGCTCGGAGGCCACGCACCCGTTATTGTTGCTGAAGATGCCGATATCGAGGCTGCTGTGAAATTTATGGTGCTTCAAAAGTTCCGGAACGGCGGACAGGTCTGCACGTCGCCTACGCGCTTCCTGGTTCAACAGAAGGTCTTCGATCGTTTTGTTGAAAAGTTTGTCAAACAATGCGCAGAGTTGGTCGTTGGCGATGGGCTTGATCCCGCAACAGAAATGGGGCCGCTTATCAATCGCAAGCGGGTCGATTCAGTTTCCGAGTTGGTGGATGAGGCAGTGTCACTAGGCGCCAAGCTTTGCACAGGTGGAAATCGTATCGCCAACAAAGGGTTCTTCTATGCACCAACAGTTCTCACAAATGTCCCGATTGCTGCGCGTATTATGAATGAAGAACCGTTTGGTCCAGTTGCTTTGATCAATCCATTCAACACTCTGGATGAAGCGCTGGAGGAAGCAAACCGTCTTGAATTCGGGCTAGCATCGTATGCTTTCGCCGGAAGTGCCGCGACAGTTGCAAAGCTGGGCAAGGGGATTGCGGCCGGTATGGTGAGCATCAATCATCTAGGATTGGCTTTGCCCGAGGTTCCCTTTGGTGGGATCGGAGATTCCGGAGTGGGTACAGAAGGCGGAGCGGAGGCCGTCGCCCAGTTTTTGGCAACAAAATTTGTCACTCAACAAACGATCGGAGGATAGGATCTGACGCGTTGTGCGTCATATCAAAATAAGACTAAAATCAAACAGGGAGAGAAAAATGAAAACCAAGTTGAAATCATTAGCGCTGTCAGCCTTTGCAGCTGCGTTGACTTTTGGCCCCTTACAGGCGTCAGCAGCCGATGTTGAATGGCGCATGCAGACTTACGCGAGCACGGGGATGTCAGAATACAACTCGCTCGTCGTAAACTTCGCCAATCGGGTCGAGAAAGCCTCTGCTGGGCGTATGAAAATCCAGGTCTTTCCAGCAGGGCAAGTGGTTGCTTCGCCAGAAGTAACAGAGGCTGTGCGCGCTGGTGCGCTAGATCTCGGCAGCACTTTCTTAATGTATTACGCTGGTAAGGAACCTGCCTTGCAGGGGATTAACGAATGGCCCGCAGGTCTCTATGATCAGCAAGCCTTAGAATGGTTCTATTCCGGCGGCGGTAAAGAATTGCTTCGGCCAGTTGGTGAGCGGAACAACTTTTACTACCTAGGCGTTTCGACACTGCTTGGCGAAAACATCTGGTCCAACAAGAAGATTGAGTCTCTTGAAGATTTTAAAGGTCTCAAAATTCGCACTGCAGGTTTGACCGCTGAATCCCTTTCCAAATTTGGCGCTTCTCCGGTTAGCATGGCATCTGAAGACATCTATACCGGCATGCAACGCGGAACGATTGATGCGTTCGAATTTGTATCCACACCAGTTCATTACGGCTTTGGTTGGCATGAAGTTACCAAATATGTCATTAACCCAAAATTCACGGTGGGCGGGGCTTCGGATTGGATTGTGAACCTGGATTCATGGAACGCATTGCCTGACGACCTGAAAGAGATTGTGGACAACTCTTTGCGGGCCGCAAGCGATGATTTCTTTGTGCAGTCACGTCTTGAAGAGGGCGAGATTGTGAAGAAGCTGGAGGAAGCGGGAGTTGAGTTTCTTACGTGGCCAGAGGGCGATATCGAAAAATTCGAGAAAGCCCGTTATGAAGTCGTTCGCGAACAGTATTCGCCCAACTCAGAGGACTTTCGTGTGATCCAGCAGTCGCGCATGGATTTTTTGACCAAGCTTGGCTACGCTGTCGAAGCGCCCTGAAGCCTGAATATTATTGTCTGAACTAAGAAAAAGGGCCCGGGCAGTAATGCCCGTTCCCAACAATAAAAAAAAGGGAGGCGGGAGCGTGCAGAAATTACTTTCATTAGTGGATGGAACATCAAAATACCTGTCGTATTTGGCGGCACTTGCGCTGATCGCGGGGATGATAGCCGCATGTTACGAAGTTTTTGCGCGTTATGTACTGTCCCAACCTACGATATGGACGGGAGAACTTGTGCAGATCTTGTTCGGCTCCATTTTTCTACTATGTGCGGCTGACAACCTGCGCACGGGTGGACATGTTGCCATCGACTTTATCAACAGCCGTTTATCGCGCCGGATGAATTTGATCCTTGCCGGAACTGTTAGTCTGGTTATCTGCATATACTCGGCTATCTTTCTTAAAGTTATTTGGAAGCGTGCCACTGACTCCGTTTTGATGTTGGAGACTTCGAATACGCCCTGGGATCCACCTGTATGGCCTTTGTCGTTTCTCTTGATCGTGGCGGTCGGAACGATGTTCTTGCAGGCGTTAGCGTCGTTTATCCGAACCACACAGGGTAACGATCCCTCTCTGCCACAAAAATAACTCTTATTAACTAAAAAGAAAAAACCAATTATGGACCCTGCGCTCCTTACCGTTCTGCTTTTCCTATCGATAATCATCGTGTTGTTTTTCAGCGTGCCAATTGCCTTTGGAGTTGGCATTGTCTCACTGGCTTTCGGCTATTTTGTCTGGGGTCCTGCTTCGATCTTTATTCTGGGCAGTCAAGTTTACTCGGGGATGCAGAATACCTCTTTGGTTTCATTGCCGTTCTTTATGTTCATGGCATCGATACTTGTTCGAAGTGGTATTGCCGACGACCTTTATAGCGCAATGTATTTGATAATCGGCAAAGTCCGAGGCGGGTTGGCAATCGGGACAATTTTCGTCTGCGCTGGAATCGGCTGCATGTCAGGCGTCAGCGCGGTTGGTGTGATTACTTCAACCAAGATAGCTTTGCCTGCGATGTTAAGCCGGAACTATGATGAGAAAATCGCGTTGGGTGTCATTATGGCTGGTGGGGCACTTGGCCAGCTTTTTCCTCCAAGCATTCTTGCAATCGTCTTTAGCGGGTTATCAGGCGTTTCAGTGGGTAAAATGTTTGCGGTAGGCTTATCGACCGGTGCCGTGATGGTATTCTTTCTCGTTGCCTATATAGTCGTTCGCTGCTGGTTGGATAAAAATCTGTGCCCTGCGGCTGATGACAGTATGATGGGACATATCGAACCAAAAGAACGTGTGCGTATCTATTTGCGGACTGTGCCATCCGTTTTGGTCGTTTTTGCAGTTTTGGGATCCTTGTTCGCAGGCATTGCCACACCGACAGAAGCGGCTGCGATCGGGGCCGCAGCAAGTATGATCATCGCATTGATTTTGGGCACCATCGATCTGAAGCGTATTTTTGAAGCGGCGGTCGAGGCCGCCAAGCAAACGACAATGGTGTTGTGGATTGCCCTCAATTCATTGCTTCTGGTCTCTGTTTATTCAGGTATTGGTGGTGATGAGGTTGTGCGTGCCTTGATAGATAGCTTGGGAGTTTCACCGGGGGTCGTGATTGGGGTTATGCTTGCCACAATCTTTGTATTGGGATTTTTCGTCGACCCTATCGGTATTCTGTTTTTGGTCATGCCGGTGTTTTTGCCCGTACTGACTGCGCTTGATGTTAATCTGGTTTGGATCGGTGCCCTCGTCATTCTGGTTTTGGAAACCGCGTATCTGACGCCACCATTCGGATATAACATATTTTTCCTGAAGTCAGTGGCACCGCCGTCCATTAGTTTGCGAACAATTTACGCCGCAGCGCCGGCTTTCGTTTTGATGCAACTGGTGACCGTCGCGGCGTGTTTTACGATGCCTGGAATTGTTCTTTGGATCATTAACTAGGAGACAACGAATGAAAGAAAGTGCAATTTACGATTATATAATCGTCGGCGCGGGCTCTTCCGGATGCGCTTTGGCGGAACGCCTAAGTCGAGATGCGACAGCACGTGTGGCGCTGATCGAAGCGGGAAAGAGTGATAAATCCTTGCTCATCAGGATGCCTGCCGGGGTACGACTGCTCTATAATGGCGCGGCCTATAACTGGAAATTCTCGACCACGGCCCAGCCTGAGCTTGAGGCACGCAAAATTTATATACCGCGTGGCAAGGTGATCGGAGGATCGTCTTCCATCAATTCTATGGTTGCTATCAAGGGTGCCCGTAGCGATTACGAAAAATGGGCGGCTGTTTCCTCTCCTGAGTGGGGGCCCGAAAACATGTATCGGGTTTTGCGTGAAATCGAAGATTGTAGCGCTCTACCCCTAGTGAGCCGTAACGGGCGCGGACAGGATGGGCCAATAAAGCTATCGCGGCGATTGACCGGCCATACCTTGTCCGAGGCCTATATTGAGGCTTGTGAGCAAGCGGGCATTGGGCAAAACGATGAAGGGTTCAACGGCGAAAATCAGGCGGGTGCTGGTTACTTTGATGTGAACATCGCGTATGGCAAACGCCATGGCGCGTCAATGTTCCTTAAGAAAGCGAGTGGTCGGAGCAACTTGACCGTTCTGTCCGGATTGCCAGTACGGCGGGTCCACCTAGAGAATGGTGCAGCTTGTGGTGTTGTAGTTAAAAAAGGCTCTGATGAAGTACTGCTCCGTGCCGATAGCGAAGTAATCTTAAGCGCGGGGTCAATTGGCACACCGCAGCTTTTGATGTTGTCCGGAATTGGGCCTTCGACGCATTTGCGCGAAACGGGGATAACCCCCATCATTGATGCTCCTGAGGTTGGTCAGAACCTGCGTGACCATCTGGATTGTTCAATACGTTGGGCGACGCAGGGCGTTGACACTTATACCAAATATTTTCGACCCTACGAGGGCCTTTGCCACAGCGCCCTAGCCGGCGCGCAATATCTTCTCAAAGGTACGGGAAGTGCTGCGACACAAGGGATTGAGGCGGGTGCCTTTTGGGGGACCGATCGTCCTGACCAAGCTGAATTTCAAACTCATCTTGTCTTGGCGTTAAAGTGGCCGCCGAAAGGAGAACAACATCCAAAGAACGGTTTTGCTTTGCGTGTTTGCCAGCTCAACCCACAAAGTGTTGGCGAAATCAGGCTAGCCTCCGCCGATCCGAATGATGCTCCGTTTATCGATCCGCGGTTTTTGTCCCATTCGAAGGATCTTGATATGCTGGCTGATGGCGTTACCCGTATGGTGGATGTCGTCGAAAGTGGAGCCATGCGGACATATCTAGATAAGGCGATTGATAAAGATGCATTAAGCACCGATCCCGAGGTGGTGCGTCGCTGGATCAGAAAAACCGCGGAAACCGTCTATCACCCCGTTGGCACATGTCGCATGGGTAACGATGATAGCTCTGTGGTTGATAGCGCCCTGCGGGTACGCGGCGTAGAAAACCTGCGTGTCGTGGATGCGTCGATCATGCCAACAATCCTGAGCGGAAATACCAATCTGAGCTGCATGGCTATTGGTTTGATTGCTGGCGAGACAATTCAGGCCAGTAGTTAACAGGAAGCTCCCCGGATTTTGACCGCCTACAACAGGTAGGGCACTCTAAATCTCCTGTTGTAGCCAAGACATGAAGGTAGGGAATAACGGATGGGTTTCAGTCGCTTTCGGTCGGATTACCGAAAAGGGGCAAACGATTGCTTTGTTATCACTGAATGCATGGGCAAGGCGGTTTGACGAGAATTCACGGTCCAGAAGGGCTTCGATTCCGATAGCTATTCCAAGCCCGCTCATGGCTGCTTCGTACATCATCGACGCGTTTTCAAACCATTGACCACGCTTTGTATCAACATGAATGCCATTTGCATTTGACCATCTTTCCCAATCTTTGGGCCGGGTTTCGCAATGTAAAAGTGCATTTTGCCAATCGGCAACATCGCTGATCAACGTATTAGGCGGGAGATAATCCGGCCGACATACCGGAACCAAATTCGTCTCAAACAACCGCGACGAAATATATCTTTGATCCTCTAAACTATCTGAAAGTATTGCAAGGTCGATGCCCTTCTGTTCGAAATGAATCTCATGACTAAGAGTGGTGACAATCCGAAGTTGCGCGTCTGGATGAGATTGCAAATACCGTGACCAGCGGGGGACTAGCCAGCTAACGATGAAGCTGGGGTAGGCGCATATAACAAGGGGTCGATCGGCATTTTTTCCGACAAGATTATGTGTGGCCAAACTAATTTTATCAAAGACGTCGGCTAGACTATCAGCGTAAATCCGTCCTTCGCGGGTTAAGGATATCTGTCGGTGCATCCGGCGAAAAAGGCTGCACCCCAAATAATCCTCAAGCGATTTAATCGAACGACTCACCGCTGCGGGCGTCACACTCAGCTCATTAGCAGCGCTGACAAAACTTCCTGTTTGCGCTGCCATGACGAAAGTACGCAGTGCATTTAGTGGTGGAAATTTAGGATCCATCGACGCAACCTAAGGTAACAAAAACTCAGCCAAAGACTAAGAATAACTTAGTTGTAAGTCAATACATTAAGGTAAATAGTAAATTCAGTACAGCATTAATTGACGAATTATATGTCAAAAAATCCTTAAGGGGACAGCTATGTCCGAGAGACGTAGAAAATTCTATGCTTGGGGCTTTGAGGATCAAAGTGCCACACCCGAAGAGATGAAGCCGGTTCTGGATACTTGGCACCGTACCTTCGCGGTTGATGCATTCGACGTAAAGGCCGCACCAACGCTTGATACCATCGATATGCCAGAGAGCAGAATTGCCAATTTTCCAGAGGCAATCAAAGATATTTGCCGCACAGATCGGTATGAGCGTGCGTTGCATAGCTACGGTCGGTCATTTCTTGACAGCGCCAAGATGTTTCGCGGTGATTTCCGCAATGCCCCAGATGTGGTTGCTTATCCGCGTAATGAAGAGGATGTACGCGCGCTTATCGATTGGGCGGGTGACATTGGTGCGGCGGTTATTCCTTTTGGCGGCGGATCGAGTGTCGTCGGCGGTGTGAATCCTGAAATCAACGGAACCTATGCCGGTGTGGTGACCATCGACATGTGGTACTTGAACAAGATTTTGGAATTCGACCCAGTGTCGCGTTCTGCGCGTGTGCAGGCGGGGGTGTATGGACCCGACCTAGAAACACAGCTAAAAACCCATAACGTCACTTTGCGTCACTATCCCCAAAGCTTTGAGCTTTCGACTCTGGGCGGCTGGATCGCAACCAGGGCTGCCGGTCACTATGCGACACACGGCACCTACATCGACGATTATGTCGAAAATATCCGCATGGTTTCGCCAAGCGGCATCAGCGAAAGCCGCCGTTTGCCCGCCTCTGGCGCTGGTCCGTCACCCGACCGTTATGTGATGGGCACAGAAGGATCCGTTGGAATCATCACCGAAGCTTGGATCAGAGTCTTGTCCCGTATCAAGCACAAGGCAAGCAAGACAGTTACCTTCGCTGAATACGATCAGGGCGTCGAAGCTGTCCGTGCGATCTCACAATCTGGACTTTACCCAGCGAACTGCCGCCTCATCGATGCGCTTGAAGCTAAATTGACCGGAGCTTTCGATGGTAGCCGTCCCATCCTAGTCTTGGGATATGAAAGCTCACATTACCCGGTGGATCAGCTGATGGACTTAACTGTTGATCTGTGCCGAGAATTTGGGGGAACTCCAGTGGATGAGACAGAACAGGGACGCAACAGCGTGGCTGGTCAATGGCGCAATGCCTTCATTCGCGGCCCATATTATCGTGAGCATATGACTTCGCGCGGAATATGTCGTGAGACCTTTGAAACGGCTGTGTGCTGGAACAATTTCAAAGAACTGCACAGCTCGGTCATCGAGACAGTGAATGCAGCGATCAAGCGGGTGACCGGTCGGGCGGGCACCGTCACTTGTCGCTTTACCCACGTCTATCCCAATGGCCCCGCGCCGTACTTCACGTTCCATTGCCTTCCAGACCGTGAGCGAATGGGCGAGCAGTGTATGGAAATTAAAATCGCCGCCTATGATGCTGTGATGAAGGCAGGGGGCACGATCACCCACCACCATGCCGTTGGCAGACTGCACATGCCTTGGTATGAAAAACAGCGCCCGGCGCCAATCGGCGCTGCATTCACTGCGGCAAAGAAATCACTTGATCCCAAGTCAATTATGAACCCCGGGGTGATCATCTCTGAACAGAGGGGAAACCCATGACTTTGCCGCTTGACGGCCTGCGGGTTCTTGATCTCTCGCGCATTCTTGCAGGGCCAAGTTGCACGCAGACCTTGGGCGATTTGGGGGCGGATGTCGTCAAAATTGAAAGGCCAGGCATCGGTGATGACATTCGCGGATGGGGCCCACCCTTCCTGAAGGATCGGGATGGAAACGACACCCGCGAAAGTGCTTATTTCATGTCCACAAACCGTAACAAGCGGTCTTTGACAGTTGATATAGGATCAGACGATGGCCTTGAAATCATCCATGATCTTATCGATAAAAGCGATGTTCTGGTCGAGAATTTCAAGGTTGGTGATCTCAAGCGTCGTGGACTGGATTGGGGGTCGGTCCACGCACGCAACCCACGTCTTGTTTATTGCTCGATCACGGGTTTTGGACAGACTGGTCCCTATGCCGAGCGGCCCGGCTACGATTTCGTCGTTCAGGGCATGGGTGGCCTGATGAGCATTACCGGAGAGGCCGCGGGACAGCCTATGAAGGTAGGGGTGCCGATCTCGGACATCATGTCAGGGATGTATGCGGCAGTATCTATCTTGGCCGCGCTCCGTGAACGCGACCAAACCGGTGTCGGGCGGCACATTGACATTTCGTTGCTCGATTGTCAGGCTGCGTGGTTATACAATCAGGCGTCCAACTACCTTGTCGGTGGTGTTCATCCGGGGCGTTTGGGCAATGCCCATCCAAACATCGTTCCGTATGAGACCTTCGCCACCGCTGACGGCCACATAAATCTAGCCGTGGGTAACGATGGTCAGTACCGACGCCTTTGTCAGGCCATCGGACGGCCCAATCTGGCCGATGATCCGCGCTTTGTCACCAACACCCTTCGGCTAACCAATCGTGACGCCGCTTTGATCGAGATTCGTGCAGAATTGGCCAAAAAACCTTCAGCCCAATGGCTTACAGATTTGCAGGCGGCCGGGATACCTTGCGGACCGATCAACACCATCCCCGAAGTGTTCGACGACCCCCACATCCAGGCGCGGGGTATAGTTCAAGAGATTAACCACAGCGCTGCGCCAAATGTGAAAGCAAAGGTAATGCGCACACCGATCCGCATGGAAGGCCATGAGTTTGGTGTTCGCCTGCCGCCGCCAATGCTGGGCGAGCATACGGACGAAATCCTGTCC
>NZ_CP139712.1 GCF_034377145.1 Sulfitobacter sp. OXR-159 | reverse complement strand
ATCCTGCCGCCCGCTCTCGGCCTCTGTTAAGGCTCTTGATCATTTTGACGACGCACAACGTGTCTGACGCAATTTGCCGTCAGAATGGGAATGCCACGATCCAGTGAGTCCGGCAAGAAGAATCTAGATGTAGTGCAAAAGTTATCCACAGCACCTATAGGTGTTGCCACGCAAAAAAATCAGCAAGTCATTGAAATGGATATATTAAATGCAGATCTAACCGAATCGAGCCACCACTCTGTTGAGTTGGCACAATAGTAGCTAACCCCAAGCAACAAATGGCACTTTCGGCCTCCTGCGGAGTTTTCTCCCGGTGAAATTTTTTGGATTCGGGTCAGAAGCTACACCTGATCTTGGCTCGATTCGTACGGCATGAGGCCGAGTCGTTCCGCCCGCTCCAACAGCATTTTCACCGAAGACGGCTGCCAGCTGGCGCGTCCGCGCGGGGAGCGTTCGCGCATGGATTCCAGCCGGTCACAGATCGCCTGGAGCGTGATGTCAGGGTCCGCGCCCTTGATGCCAGCGACAATCGCGGGCAGGCGGTCGTCGGTTTCGCGTCGTCCAGCGCGACCAAGCACTTCATTGGGCAGAAACCCGTCGCGCACATAGGCTTTCACTGCGCGCAGAAGTCGGCTTTGCGTCCAGTGGCGGTCGTAGGGCAGGGAGCCATTGATGATCCGAAGCACATCTTCCCAGGCCATATCGGGTCGAAGTCGTCGGACATGTGGCACCCAGTCTTGAGCCGTCTCGTTCAGCCGCTCCATGTAGCCGTCTTGCCGCGCGAGCCGCACCTTGCGTAGCGCCGCTGGATCGCGGGCGCGTAGGCCCGGGTTCCCGCCGACCCGGCCCTTAGTACGGGCACTCGCCAGCCCCGCCTTGGTACGTTCGCGGATCAGCGCCCGCTCAAACTCGGCCGCGGCGCCCAGAACCTGCAGCGTGAACTTGCCTTGCGGGGATCCGGTGTCGATCGGGTCCTGAATGGAACGAAAGAACGCCCCCTTGGCCTCCAACCGTTCGATCACCTCGAGAAGGTGCGACAGAGACCGCGCAAGCCGGTCGATCCGAACGACAACCAGCGTGTCGCCCTTGCTGATGCGCTCCAATACCCGGGCAAGCACCGGCCGCGCGCGATTGCTGCCTGAAGCGTGCTCTTCATGGATCTCGACGCATCCCGTAGCTTGCAGGGCCTCAGACTGGGGCAGGGGGGTCTGATCCTCAGTGGAAACGCGGGCGTAGCCTATCAGGGGCATGAAAACAGGCCGTTTGCAATTTCAGGTATCGCTACTAAACGACCGTTTGTAAGCGAATGCAAGTGCCGGCTCTGTGGGGCTGTTCAGTCCAAAGCCCTTGGTTCCCTTACGCTGAGCGCGATCAGCGAGCTCTCGCAGACCATTGCGCGCACGTGCTATATAAAGTGTGCAGGCGCACCCTGACAAAACCCTTGGGTAAAATGCAAAAATGCCATATTTTGCACATATGGAGCCTCAAGCATGTATAAAGTATAATATTTTTGATGATCCTCTTGAGGATGCGGAGGAGCTTGAAGAGACTTCTGAGGACGACCTGTGGTTCCTGCCCGGTCCGATGGAAGAGGAGCCGCATTATCTGCCGCCCGGACCTAGGGCCGAAGTGCGTGAGACCGCTGTTCTTGACGATTGGCGACGTGCCGAGGCGGGCCATGCTGCCCGCCTTGCCCGTGTGGCCGGCCGGATCGGGGCGCTAGACGACCGTCTGAAGCGTGGCCCGGAAGGCTGGCGGCACAGGCTTGCGTTGATCGAGGCGGCAGACCTCAGCTGGTTTGCAGGCGACCGAATTGGCCCGGATCGGCTGGCGCTCTGGATATCCATGCGCTTGTCCGGCGTGCAGGACGACACCGCAGCGCTTGCGCGTGTCGGATGGGCGGTGCGGCGTCTTACAGGCGGTCCCGGCCCAGACGTGGACCTGTCCGCCTTCCTCGATCGCCGTGACCCCGAGAACATGGTGGATGAAGCCGAGCCCTTCGCGGATCGCGCGGGCGGGTGGCTTGACCTGATGGCGCAAGCCGCCGACCTGCACCCGATCACGCGTGCCTGCATGGGGTTTCACCTCTGGAGCCTCGCGGGCCTCGGACAGCAGAGCAACCGAATGGAAGCGGCGGTCACGGCGTCGCGCATTGCCGCGCATGAGGGCGAGGGGGCAATATTCGCACCCCTGGCCATGGGTGGGGCGGGGGCGCTGCGCGCCGGCGGCCCCCCGGCTGAACGTTTGGCGCGCGGGCTCGAGAAAATGGAAACGGCCTGCCTGACCGCGATGCGGCACCTCGACGATATCGAGACATGGTCGGCGCTGGCGGAAGCCGAGATGACCCCACTCTCGGGCAAGACGCCGCCAGCCCTGCGCGGAGTGCTGACCGAATGGCCCCTGGTCTCTGCCCCTATGGCCGAGGCCCTGACCGGAGCCAGCCGCGCCGCTGTCCAGCGCAACCTCGCCTGGATGGAAGCGCGGGATCTGGTCCGCGAGCTAACAGGGCAAGGACGGTTCCGAATGTGGCGCGCCACAAACTGATTGTCGAAGCGATCTGTGCGCGCCGATGTTGCGTCTATCCGCAGCACGGCTGAAACGGTGAGGAGCACCGTTTTGCAGATGCTCGAGGTCAAAGAGTTCGGCTGATCGGCTGAGACAATTCGGCTATCGCCACGTCCCCAACTACCATGAAAGCATTGTCGACTGGGTCGTGACCGGTCTGCGGGTATAAACCGGACAGACCATACAACGCTCCAAGCGACGAACGAGCCGTTGTCGCAATGGCATGTCGAGTGATGTCTTCTTGAAAATCGCCTTCGGAAAGAGCAGGGGCAGGACATGAAGCTGCAAAATCTCGAACGCCATCAAGCCTGGATCTACCTCGCTGCCATCCTTTCCGGTCTGGTCTTGGGCTCGCTCGCCCCCGGTATCTCGGGGGTGTTCGAGGCGCTGCTTTGGCCGGTGTTGGGGCTTATGCTTTTCACTACCTTCGCTCAGATGCCGCTAGCGCACCTGCCGCGCGCGACGCGCGACCGGCGTTTCATCGGCACCATGTTGATCGGCAATTTCGTCCTGGTGCCGCTGCTGGTCTGGGGGCTGATCGCGTTCCTGCCTGACGATCCTGCGCTTCGGCTCGGGGTGCTTGTCGTGCTGCTGGTGCCCTGCACCGACTGGTTCATCACATTCACCCATCTCGGTCGCGGCGATGCGGTGCGTGCCGCGTCCGCGACACCGATCCTCCTCGCGGTTCAGTTCGCCAGTCTGCCGCTCTTCCTTTGGCTTTTTCTCGGCGAGGCATTCTTTGAGCTTCTCGCCGCCGACCGCATTGCCGCCGTCTTTGCGGCGCTTGTCCTGCTGCCGCTCACAGCGGCTTTCCTGCTGGAGCGTTGGGCAGAGGCGCGCCCGGAGCGGGCCGCGATCGTAAATCGCCTCGCCTGGCTGCCGGTTCCGCTTCTGGCTGTCGTGGTGTTCCTGATCGCGGCCTCGCAAGTCGACGCGGTACGGGATGCGCTGCCGGTTTTGGCGCAGGTGGCGGGCGCCTACGTCGCCTACCTCGTCGCCGCAGCACTTCTCGGTGCGGCGACCGGGCGGGCGGCCGGATTGTCCACTAGCGGGTGACGAACGGTCATCTTCTCGCTCTGAACCCGCAACTCCTTCGTCGTACTTCCGCTGGTGCTGGTGCTTGGACCGGAGTGGAACGTGGCGGCCGTGGTCATCGTCTTCCAGTCGCTCGTCGAGCTCTTCGGCATGGTCGCCTATCTGTGGATCGTGCCGCGCTATCTGGTCCCCGAACATGCGGCGACCACGCAGGACTCCGCGGGGAACGAATGATCGCAAACAACGGCGCTGGCACCATTGTCCGCTTGGCTGACATGCATGGGCGTCCTCAACTATGGCCCTTCAGGTCACCTCCGTCAGCGCGTCGATCACAGGGCATTCAGGGACATCGTCACCGGTGCATTGCGCCACGGTGGAAGACAGCACGCGTTCGATGCGTTTGAGATCGTCGATCTTGGCGCGGACCGAGGCGAGATGCGAATTTGCCAGACCCTGCACCTCGCCGCAGGTCTGGGCACCGCCATCGACCAAGGCGAGCAGATCGCGGACTTCGTCGAGCGTGAACCCAAGCTCGCGCGCGCGCATGATGAAGCACAAGCGCGCGACATGCCGATCATCGTAGACGCGATAGTTTTTGCTGGAGCGCGGCGGCTCGGGCATAACGCCGATGTTCTCGTAGTAGCGAATGGTCTCGAGATTGCAGCCGGTCAGCCTGGCCAGATCTCCGCGCCTGAGGACCTTCACCGATCTGTGACGATTTTTCACGTTTGACCCTCTTGAGCCTGTACCTGCTACAGATGGAGTGGTTGCCGCCCTCCCCAGACGGCATCGCAATGTGCCAAGGTCGTGGTGTTGAAAGCCACACAAAGAGGAGGACGGCGAGATGAAGGATATGATGATCGGGGTCGATCTGGCAAAGAATGTTTTTCAAGTTCATGGGGCGCTGCACACGGGGGAGATTCAGTTTCGCAAGAAGCTGACGCGAACGCAGTTTCCCGTGTTCATGGCTAAGCAGGAGCCAAGCTTGGTTATCCTCGAGGCATGTGGCAGCGCACATTATTGGGCGCGCGAGATGGAAGCGCTTGGACATGAGGTAAAACTCATCGCGCCACAGTATGCTCGCCCGTTCGTGAAGCGCCAGAAAAACGACGCTGCCGACGCCGAGGCGATTGTCATCGCGGCTCGCCAGCCCGAGATGCGCTTCGTGGAGCCTAAAACAGTCGAGCAACAATCGCGCGCGGCAGTTTTCCGTGGCCGGGAACGCCTGGTGCATCAGCGGACGGCGGATGTGAACGCCTTGCGGGCGCTGTTGTATGAGCATGGGCATGTGTTTCCTCAAGGGATACGCAGTCTTAATCGCATCACAGCGCTTGTAGAGGATAAGACTGCCGACTTGCTGTCATTGATCCGCGAGGAGTGCTTGGACCTGCTGGCGCAGATTGCAGAGAAAACGGCGCGTATCAACGAACGCACCGCGAAACTCGAGTCGCTGGCCGCTGAGTCAGACAGGGCGCGCAG
Organism: Sulfitobacter sp. OXR-159; assembly: GCF_034377145.1. Taxonomy (NCBI): domain Bacteria; kingdom Pseudomonadati; phylum Pseudomonadota; class Alphaproteobacteria; order Rhodobacterales; family Roseobacteraceae; genus Sulfitobacter; species Sulfitobacter sp. OXR-159. Next base: position 84,001 of record NZ_CP139712.1, on the reverse strand, counting down.
GCTTCAGACTATGCCCGGTGTTGGGCCACTGACGGCCATCGCTGTAGAAGCGTTTGGACCTGATATGGCGCAGTTCAAAACGGGACGTGACTTTGCGGCTTGGTTGGGTCTGGTGCCCAAGCAACATTCTTCGGGAGGCAAAGAACGTTTGGGGCGGATGACCAAGGCCGGGCAAGCTGATATAAGACGTCTCTTGATCATTGGGGCAATGTCGCGGCTGGGCTGGCTCGGACGGCGCACAATTACGGAGGGCAGCTGGCTATCACGATTGTTGGCGCGCAAGCCCAAGATGCTGGTCGCTATCGCGCTGGCCAATAAGATGGCCCGGCAAATCTGGGCGATGCTGACAAAGAACGAAGATTACAAGGATCCGGCGCTGGCAGTCGCGGCATGATGCTCTTGTTGAACTGCTAGCGACGGTGCCAAGGGGAGTGTAAGAAGACGACGACCTGAATGGGCAAAACGATCGAATAGATCTGGATTGGGAAAACCAGTTAGGGCCTACGAGCTCAGAGCTCGCTCAACAGATTTGGACCTGATCCGCTGATCACCATCCCGGCCCGCGGCTTTTGGAAGTGCCGCATCTCGAGGCCTTACAGAAGACCGCACTCGATCACTCGCCAATAGGGTCAAAAAATTCTTGCACTACGGGCGGCAACCACAGAAGACCCTAGATTGAGATCATCACTGAGGCAAGGATGATTCGAACCATGACTGAAACCACATCCGCCGACCGGCAGACGGCAATGGACGAAACAGGGGCTGCCGACAAAAAGGCATGGACGACAACCTGGCTCGGCGCGCTTGGCGCGCTGGCGATGACCTCATGCTGCATCCTGCCGCTGGTGCTGGTCAGCTTCGGCGTTACCGGCGTTTTCATTGCGCAGCTGGGCGTTCTCTACCAGTACAAATGGATCACCTTCGCGCTGAGTGCCGCCTGCATCGGCTATGGATTCTACAAGGCCTACCGTCCGATCCCGACTGAGGCCTGCGCGGATGGCACCTGCGCGCGCCCCATGAACCGGAAACTCATGCGATCCATTCTTTGGATTGCCACCGCCATCGTCACCGTCGCGATGATCTTTCCCTATCTCACCCCATACCTTCTGTCCTACTGAAAGGCCGAACCCATGAAGTCACTCCATCTTGCCCTTGCGGTCGTTGGCACTCTCGCAGCTTCCCCCGCCAGCGCCGCCGAACAGCGCATCAATATCGGGGTAGGCGAACTGACATGCCCGACCTGCTCCTACACGGTGGCGGCGGCCATGCGGGGCGTTCCCTCGGTCGAGATCATCGACTTCATGGAAGGAGAGGAATTCGGCACCGGCACCTACATCGTCGCCTTTGATGACGAGGCCGCCGATCAGGACATGATCGTCGAAGCAATCCGCGCCACCGGCTATTCGGCGGACATCGTCGAGTCCGGCGATTTCTGATCGCATTCACCGACCCGCACTCGGAGCTGGAGACAGCATGACAGACATGAACAATAACAATGAACCCACGACCCTTTTGCGGCGCGGCCTCATCGGCAGCGTATTTGCGGCGATCTGTTGCTTCACGCCGTTCCTGGTGCTGATCGTCGCCGGGGTCGGACTTTCTGCCGTTGTTGGTTGGCTCGACTACGCGCTTTTCCCGATGCTCTTCGCCTCGCTGAGTGCGGTTGCATATGCCCTGTGGCAGCAAGCCGGCAGACCAGGGCACAGTCCGAAAGCCCTTCTCATCGGCTTGGCGGTTGTTCTTTCGGCTCTGCTGTTCTGGCTGGAGTTCCGCTTTGCTCTGCGGATCTCGGTTGCCGCCGCTTTGGCGGTGGCGGGATATGCGCTCTGGCTCAGAAAATCAGGCAGTTCAGCAGTGAGCCGGATCAAGAGAAACTGGCACAAGGAAAGGAACAGGTATGACCAAGACCTATGACCTCATCGTGATCGGCGGCGGCACCGCTGGAAATGGCGTCGCCCGGATGGCCGCGGATGCAGGCTGGAGCGTCGCCAGCATCGACAGCGAACCCCATGGCGGCACCTGCGCCCTGCGCGGCTGCGACCCCAAGAAAATGCTGGTCGCGGTCACCGAGGGTGTCGAATGGGCCGAAAACATGGAAGGCAAGGGGCTGGAGGCGCAACCTTCGGTCAACTGGCCCGACATGATCGCCTTCAAGCGCAGCTTCACCGAAGCTATGCCACCGCGCATCGAAGCCGGGTTGGAAAAAGCGGGGATCGACGTCTTGCATGGGCTGGCACGGTTCACCGGCCCCAATACGATCGAGTTGAACGGCGAGACCCTGACCGCGAAGCATTTTCATATCGCCACCGGCGCGCGGCCGATGACGCTGAACATCCCGGGCGAAGAGCATCTGACCACCAGCACCGAATTCCTGGAACTGCCTGAGCGACCGAACCGCATCGCCTTTGTCGGCGGCGGCTTCATCGCCATGGAATTCGCCCATATTGTCAAGCGGGCGGGCGCGCGCGAAGTGACAGTGCTGGAGATGATGGACCGCCCCTTGGGTCCTTTCGATCCCGACTTGGTCGCAATGCTGGTTGAGGCAACCGAAGAGCTCGGCGTCGATCTCCGCACCAAGGCGAAGGTGGCGAAGATCGAAAAGCAGGGCGACGAATTCACCGTCACGGTGGAAACTCCCGACGGCACCGAAACGATCACTTGCGATCTGGTGGTGCATGGCACGGGCCGGGTGCCCAATATCGATCGCCTTAACCTTGAGGCCGCCGGCGTCGAATACTCACGCCGTGGCATCAAGGTGAGCGACGCGATGCGCACCACCAATCCGGCGATCTTCGCCGCGGGCGACTGCGCTGCCAGTGGGCCCAAGCTGACCCCGGTGTCCGCCTTCGAAGGGCGTGTGGCAGGCAAGAACCTGCTGGCTGGAGAAGACGAGCGTACCGTGGATTATCCGCCGATCCCGTCGGTAGTCTTCACCCTCCCGATGGTGGCCACCGTGGGCTTGTCGGAAGCGGTGGCCAGGGAACAGGGGCTGAAGTTCGACACCCATTTCGAAAAGACAGGGGACTGGTATTCGTCGCTGCGCGTCGGCGCGAAACATACCGGATTCAAGGTTCTTGTCGAAGAGGGCAGCGGACAGATCCTCGGCGCGCATCTGATCGGGCCGGGCTCCGAGGAGCAGATCAATCTTTTCGCCATGGCCATGGGTGCCGGGCAGACCGCCAACCAGATCAAGGCCATGATTTTCGCCTATCCGAGCTATGCCTCCGACATCGGTTCGATGGTGTGATTCAAAATTATTGATCGGGGCCGTGTCGCGATACCGATCGCAAGCTAAGGAAGAACCAATGGACCAAACTGTAACGAAAGACGATTGCTGCACTGCCAGTGAAACCCGCGATGACAACTACGATCTCATTGTCGTTGGTGCCGGCTCGGCCGGGTTTTCTGCCTCGATCACGGCAGCCGATGCCGGAAAGCGCGTGGCGCTTATCGGGCACGGCACCACCGGCGGCACCTGTGTGAATGTCGGCTGCGTGCCGTCCAAGGCGATGATCCGCGCCGCAGAGGCGGTGCATGGCGGCGCGTCGGCCGCCCGGTTCCCGGGCGTCGAGCCCTGTGATCATGCGGTGGATTGGGGTGCCGTAGTGCAAGGCACCACCGATCTGGTCGAGGAGATGCGGCACAAGAAATATATAGACCTGCTGCCCGCCTATAAAAGCGTTACCTATATCGAGGATGGCCCGGCGCGATTGGTCGAGGGTGGCGTCGCTGTTGGAGGACGGGTGATATCCGCCCCGCGCGTCCTGATCGCCACCGGCTCGCGCCCCCACCTGCCAGCGATCGAGGGGATCGACACAGTGGAGCCCCTCGATTCCACCGATCTATTGACTTTGCCTGACCGGCCCGAAAGCATCTTGGTGCTGGGCGGCGGCTATATCGGCTGCGAGCTGGCGCAAATGGCTTCAAGGCTGGGGGTGAAGGTCACGCTAGTGACCCGCTCGCGCCTCCTGCCGGGCGCCGAACCGGAGGTGGCCCAGGCGCTGACGCAAGCGCTGAAGGCCGAAGACATCGCGGTCGAGACCGGTCTTGCTTACGTCTCGGTCGCGAAAGCTGCGGGCGGCGTCAATCTGATTGTCGAACGGGGTGGCAAGACCGAGGATCTGACCGCCGAACGGCTGGTTGTGACCACCGGCCGGATCGCCAATTCCGAGAACCTTGGATTGGAAGAGCTTGGCATCGAGACCGACGCACGCGGCTCTATCAAGGTCGGTCAGGACATGGCGACCACGCGTGCCGGCGTCTGGGCCGCGGGCGATGTCACTGACCGTGACCAGTTCGTCTACATGGCGGCCTATGGTGCCAAGGTGGCGATCAACAATGCCCTTGGATTGGAGCAGATGCGCTATGACAACGCGGCGATGCCGTGGGTCGTGTTTACCGACCCGCAAGTGGCCGGCGTCGGCCTTTCGGAGGTTGAGGCCAAGGCGGCGGGGCACAAGGTCAAAACCAGTGTGATCACGCTCGACAACGTGCCCCGCGCCGTCGCTGCACGCGATACCCGCGGCGTGATTAAGCTGGTGGCCGACGCGAAGACCGACCGCCTGCTGGGCGGTCAGATCGCAGCACCGGAGGGGTCGGACACGATTCAGACACTGGCAATGGCGCTGATATTCGGCATGACCGCACGGGCGCTCGGAGAGACGATCTTTCCTTATTTGACCACGGTCGAAGGGCTGAAACTCGCCGCACAAACCTTCGACAAGGATGTAGCCAAACTCAGCTGCTGCGCGGGGTGAAAAGACGAGAAATTCCGGCGACACCGACTCATAAGCAGCGCTCATTGTGAACCAGCGCGTACAAAGCCACAAAGTGCTTGTGGCGGTCAGCATTCTCTCGGCATGGAGGCTGACGGCGGTAACGGATAATCACATATTAGAGCCAGCAGTGCACATCCCACGTTCTGTCATTAGGTTGGTTATTGTGGCGGGGTTCATAAACAGACCGATCTCATCAAGATGGAAAGTGATCGGGAGTTGCCGAGAACGTCGCTGGGTCAACAATTGGTCATTACATTAGCCCTGTCTATTTGATCGCCCGCAATACAAAGAAAGAATCGCCATGAATACAGTTGATACTGATTCTCGCACAACAGGTTCACTACCCGCATTCAACGCCCGAACTTTAGGGTTAATGTTCGTCGCAGGTTTCTTTGCGACCGTCGCGTTCGATCTGTTGGGTCAGATCATCAGCCCGGGCTTGGGCTTTTCGCGGTTGTCACCGCACGGGCTAGCGAGGAGCTTACTCGGCAGCCTTGGTCTGCCGAACGGTGATTTCGCAGGATATTTCGTACATTTTTATCTTGTTGGCCTGATTGGCTATCCCGTCGGTTGGTTGTTCGTCTTTAGACCAATTTGGCACCGTATCGCGGGGCAGACGAACTGGTTTTTGCCCTCGGCGATTTATGGGTTCGGCCTGTGGGTGTTGGCCATCGGGGGCACTACTTCTGTCGCAGATCTTCCCTTCTTTCTGAATTTCACCGGCATTGCCTGGGTAGCGCTGGTGGGTCATATGCTCGGGACCGGGATCATGAAAAAGCGTGGCACGCTACAATTTCCGGGCCAGAGACCAGTCACTATGGATGAGAAATCACCGTCATTTGCCGGTAGCTCTATTGCAGGAAATGCAATTCTTGTTGACGGTGATCGTTGGACCCACTCCTGATGTGAGCCAAGCGAAAGAACCATCAGCTTTCGTCCGGAAACCTTCAATAGGAAGCGAAAACCGTGCGTATAGTCGAACTCGGTTCCGGATCATCCGAGTTGCTGGGCTGTGTCCACGACAGGTAAACCCCTTCATTCGTTCGCGCCGTGCGCGGGAAGTTGACCGAACCTGCGCCGTTGTTTCGCGCAATCAGTTGCAGGTCCTTACACTGCTGACCGGTTGTGATCTGGCAAGCAAGGATCACCTCGCTCTCATTTGCCCATTCGACCCACGTCACGAACGCAGTCTGAGGGTCCAGCATGAGAATATCGACCCGACCGGCGGGAATCCCGAGGCTGACTTTCGCCGGATCGCCAAAATTTCTGCCACCATCGGAAGAGAACGCAACCTTGACTTCCGGCTTGTCATTTGCAGCCGTGAACCAGGCCACGGCGGCTGTTTGACCGGCGGTCGCGATGGCGGGGCCATTGACCGGGCAGCCGGAGATTTCCCAGCCGTCATTGTGGACGTTTGTTGGTTCTGACCACATGCCGCCTTGGTGTCTTACGACAGATATATCCCTGATTTCCGCATCTGTTCTGTCGCGGTATGCGACAAGGACGGTGCCATCGTCCAGCGATGCGGCGGACGTCTGGCAGCATGAACAGGTCTGCGCATCGACAAGAACATCATCGGTTCGCGTACCTTCGGGCGTGATCCGGGTTGCGCGCAACTGCATTGCATCCGGGTAGTTGCTGGCTGCGCTGGTGAAAAGCGGCTTGTCATATGCGCGTCCGTCAAGCCAGACAGACATCAAGGAACCGTCTTCGAGCGGCTGGAGCGTGACAAAACCGTGTTGGCTAACCGACCGATCATCATGTGGCGTTATCGGTGCGCTCCATGTCAGGCCCTCATCCGGCGAAAGAGAGATCTTGACGTCATAGGCATAGTCGTTTTTGGAATTTTCCCACAGCCAGTGAGCCGCAAAGGTACCGTCATCAAGCGCAACAACGGACGGAAAATCGGCCCAGTTCACGAAGAGTTCGTCGGACACGGTAACAGTGCGGGCCGCGCTCCATTCTGCGTCTTCAAGGACCGACAATTTTACCGCAAACCCGGCAGGGTGTGGTTCGGTCCAACCCAGCAGGACCCGATCATCCTGCAGTGCGAACAGGGTGGGTTCCTGCGCATTGTTCCCGACCGGTGGGTCTAGGTCGGCGAACTCCAATGGCTCGGCAAGGACCATGCCCGCCGTCATGCCCATGAACAGATGGGCCACAATCACGCCAGAATGGATTTTTGATGGCATTGCGCACCTTTCCGATTATCAGACCAGCGTCATTCACAACCTGAGCATAGGCAAATTTTGGCGAGTGCCATGTAAACTTTTGTATGACGGGCCTGTGCTTGTTGTTAAGAGCGATATCCCGTTGTGGCACAGCTTCGCGTCAACGGTTGGCGCAACCACCGCTCCGACCTCAGCTGACTTGCATCCAGGTCGCCATGCCATCAGCCTGATGGCTCAGCATATGGCAGTGCAGCATCCACGCGCCGGGATTGTCGAGTACGCACACAATCGTCATCGTCTCGCCCGGCGCTACGAGGGTCGTGTCGCGAAGGTGGGTTCGCGCACCATTCTGATCGGTTTCCCAGAAATGGTGGCCATGCAGGTGGATACCGTGCGGAAAAGCAGTGTCGTTCACCATCCGCACCTGCACTGCTTCATCACGTCTTGCCGAAATCAGCGGTTTGTTCGGCAGACCGCTCACGTCGTTGAAGGCCCAGCCCCCGAACCCGCCGTGCGCGCCGTCCCCGGCACCGCCTTGCATGAAGAGATCTGCCGTTTGCGTGATCTCTCCGGGCGCGGGCACGAGGTTCGCGGGGAGGGGAGCTATCGGCGCAGACCGGATTTGTCGCTGACCGTTCAACATAATGCCCCCCAGTTCCTCGCCACCCGAAGGCACGGTTTCTCTTAGGATCACATCACCCGTCACATCTGCGATGATGTCGATGCGCTGCGCCGGTGCGAGTTTTAGATTGCCCAGCGAAACCAGCTCGGGCAGCGGCATCCCGTCATAGGCCACACAAAAGCCCGTCAGCCCGTCGATACGTATCTCGAAAATGCGATCCGGTGTCGGATTGATCAGACGCAACCGGATGTGATCCCCCAGCCGCGCCTGCTCAGACGACAGGAAGGTGGTCATCAAGTTCCCCAGCCTACCTGCTGTTATGAAATCAGCGCGGTCGAATTCCATGTCGAACTGGCCGGTGTCATCAAGCCGAATGTCGAAGAGGATGGCCGTGATGTCCTGATCCACGTCTGGCGGGGCAGGTTCTTCGACGATCAGGGGCCGAACAGTCCGCGGGCGACCTGTTCGTAGGAAAGGTAGTGGGAGTGATACCAGTAGGTTCCGGCATCGGGAACCGGAAACCGGAAACCGGTACTCGTAACCCTCATTCGGGATGATGACATCCTGTGTCAGCACGTTTACGCCGTCCATCGCGTTGGGCAACCGAATGCCATGCCAGTGTACGAGGGTCCCGTCCTCCAGCCCGTTTTCCACCCGCGCCCGCAGAATATCGTTCTGGCGCTGTCTGATTTCGGGGCCGGGACAGGTGCCATTGAATCCAAGCATTGCAATGTCCCGCGACCCGATCCGGGTGAAGGCCGGGCGTCAGGGTGACAGGCACCGAAGCCGCACTCAGGGGCAGGGGGAGCGTGGCTGCGCCAAGCGCAACCATCATCTGAAGACGCTTAAGCATGGGTTTCCGTGTATTCCGTTTCTGGGGCCTGCAACCCACATCCCCCACCGTTGCGGAAGGGCGTCCCGGCGAGATATATTGATACATTGCAGATCGGCGCCCAGGTTTGGCGGAATACCGGAGAGCACCTAACGTATCTGCAGGTCCTGAATGGCCGCAAGGATCTTTCCGTCGGTATCATCGCTGTCGGCTGTCACCGCAAGACCGACCAGAACCTTTGGCATGTCCCCGAACGCACGCACGAAATCGCGATCCAGGTTCACATTCTCGGTGAAGTTGCCGGTTTGCGCCGTTTGCAGAATTTTCGATTTGAGACCCGTCGAGTAGGGGCTGTTCAGCAATGCGCCTTTCGCATGATTGCCACCCCAGACATAAACCAGCGCCCGCGTATTGGGATCACGCAGCAATTTGCGCGCCGTTGTTCGGCCAAGCGTGCTTGCGGTCTGCGGATCGACGAATATGAAGTACAAAGCAAGATTGCGATCATCGCCGCCGCGCCGTGTGAGGTCGGTTCCCTTAACACCCTGCGTGACGGACCATTCCCACATTGCTGCCTTTGCGGTGCCAAGGGCTGCGCTGACCGGACGCCAGAGAACCGAAACCGTGCCATCGGAAATCACGTCCAGCCGCCGACCTTGCAGGCCGTACTCGTTCGAAAAGAGCCGCAAGAGGCCCTGTTCTTTCCAGCTTCCATCGAATGGAATTGTCTTTCCTTGCGCATAGAGGGGCGGGGCGTTTGCAGCTAATGCAACAAAAGCGATGAAAAGTGTCGCTGCGAGGGACCGTATAAACATCTGAACTCCTTTTGCGATGCCGCTGGTCCTGCTTTGATCCCGGTTATCACCATTATGTGCCGTCATGATCCGTTGAATTGTGCCGGGCGCGCGCAACTTCAATGAACATATCCGTGATCATAGATGTGGTTGCGCAATGGTCGTTGCAGGACGCGGGAGCGAATTCAGATCATGGAGCGCGACCTTGATCGGCTGATTTCCCGCGACGGACGGATCCAGTAGGCGGCGGAGCTTCCAACCGTTACAAACAAGTACAAAACTCATGGGATACAAGCGCCTGAACACATGGACGCGGGTGCCGATGTGCGTCATCTCTGGTTCAACGGAACCGACTCCCGCACGCAAGGATGGCACATTCACCACAGCGCTTTGGGCTGGGGACAACAGGGTTGAACGCGCCAACGTCCGTTGCGGGAAACAAAATGTGGCCTTGTGTGAAACAGGCAAAGGTAACAAAGAATGCTGACTTCGATTATCCAATTTCCTGACATCGGAACAGAGATTTTTGCCGTTGATATCGGATCGTTCCGCTTTGCCCTGCGTTGGTATGCGCTGGCCTATATTGTTGGCCTCCTTATCGGCTGGCGCATCTGTGTCGCATTGGTCCGCTCTTCGTCAGTCTGGGGGGCCGGGGCGCCGCCGCTGCAACCCAAGCAACTGGAAGACCTGCTGACATGGATCATTCTGGGCGTGATCGTGGGGGGCAGGCTGGGGTTCGTGCTTTTCTATCAACCTCAGTACTATTTTCAGAACCCCGTCGAAATCTTCATGGTCTGGCAGGGTGGTATGTCATTTCATGGCGGCTTTTTCGGCGTGGTCGTGGCCACCTTGCTTTTTTGCTATCGCAACGGCGCACCCGTTCTATCAACGGCGGATCTGCTCGCTGTTGCAACACCACCGGGTCTTTTCCTCGGTCGGCTGGCCAACTTCACCAATAACGAGCTTTGGGGCCGTCCGACCGATGTGCCCTGGGCGGTGGCATTCCCCGGCGAGGCGGCCCAGTCCTGTGCGGGCGTCGTGGGCCTGTGTGGCCGCCATCCGTCCCAGCTTTATGAGGCTCTTCTGGAGGGTATCCTGCTTGGCTCGGTCCTGATCTTTCTGGCCTGGAAACGCGGTTGGCTGCGCTTTCCCGGAAGCCTTACTGGCCTGTTCCTGGCGGGATACGGAAGCGCAAGGTTCCTTGTCGAGTTCTTCCGGCAGCCTGATATGCAGTTCGTCACGCAGGACAACCCGATTGGACATGCGGTTCATTGGGCGGGCTATGGGCTGACAATGGGCCAACTGCTGTCGTTGCCGATGATTATCCTTGGCGCGGCCCTGATCGTATGGTCCCGCAGGCGTGTGACGGTTAATTCTGCGGATCTGGTGTCGACATCAGATTCTTTGTGAATATCCGAGCGTAGTGTTGGCGAAGTGACCATTGCGGCCTGGGTCCGCATATGAGCCTTGGGCGCGTGCTCAATGATGCGGCTTGCGTCCTTTCGCAATCATCAGATGGTGCTCTTGATGATGTACACCGATTGTCAGACCAAAGAAACCAAGGCCCTGTATTTGTTCACCATCGCCACCCACGATCAGTGCGACACCATCCTCCATTTCTTCTGACGCAACACTCCAGCCTGTTTCACCGGCAAGGAACGGTGCATGGGCGGGAACCATTGTGTTGATGGCCGACAGGACACGCGGGCTGCCACGCACTTCGAACCGTGCCCCGTCGGGCCGCAGAATGCGGGTGACCTCTGCCTTTCGTGTCAAAAGGTCCATATCGACCAGATGGTCCCTCAGTTTGTCGATATTGACGGCGCCCCAATCGGTTTCGGGATCGGCCTGGAGCAGCACAACTATTTCGGCCAATGCGGCGAAGGCGGACTGGCCGGTTTCCTGGGGCGTCGGACGCGTGACCCATGGATGAATGCATTTGTTGCGGCGTAACGGGTGTCGCAAGCAAGACAGCGAAGAGAACGGGTATCAGTCGCATGGACCAGCCTTTCCTGAGTGTATTCGGATTCAGCCTAGTACCTGATCGGACCCTGAAATATGATTTGGATCATATGATGCCTGAACCCTATAATCTCATACCGCCCTCCGCCTTGCGTCCGCTGACGAGGGCCGCAGGGGATACGGTCTTTCGTCAGGGCGCGCGGACCTGCGGCCTTTATGTTGTTAAGTGCGGGCGCGTTCATCTTGAGCGTGTCGGCCCGGATGGCGAACGATTTATCATCTACCGTGCCGAGCCCGGGATGAGCCTTGCCGAAGCATCGGTGTTTTCGGATAGATACCACTGCGATGCGGTCGTGGCGGAGGCTGGGGCGTTTGTACAGATCGACAAAGCGGCGGTCTTGTCTGCCTTTGCAGATCCGGATTTTGCACGCGCCTATGCGCGGCAAGCGGCACAGCAGATACAAGCGCAACGTCAGGCGCTTGAGATCGTAGGCATCCGCCGCGCAGAAGAACGGGTCTATGCCGGTATGGTGGCGGGCCTGCTTGAAAGCTCCGTTGTCGATTTTGCCAGCGCGCTGCACCTTTCGCACGAGGCCACCTATCGGGCCTTGCGAAAGCTTGTGAATGATGGCCGGATCGCAAATCCGACCCGGGGAACGTATCATTTGCGCCCCTGAATGGATCAGCCGGACCATGCCCGGTTCGAGATAACAAAAGGTGCGGTAGCAAAGCTTGGCGGGTATTTCGCTTGCCCGATAACAATGAGAATTGCTGCCCGCGACGATGACCTGTTTTCAAAGATCGCCGTTATGCCCTGTCTTACTGCTCGCCGCTGAAAGGTCGATTGCCTCAGCGCCGCTTTCGTCGAAGCACCGTGTTTCGATCTGCAGGGTTGCGAAAAAGAACCCGAAGTCCTTACGCAGCATGTCGTAGGCGGTTTGCAGGACCTCTTCTTGATCTGTGACACGCAGATGCGCGGAGAAGACATGCTTGCCACTTGTCAGCGCCCAGGCATGAATATGGTGAACATCGGAAACCTCGTGCAGTTCTTCAAGGGTACGTTTGATTTCAGGCAGACTCACTTCGGGAGGCGTGCCTTCCATCAAAAGATGCGCCGCTTCTTTCAGCAATCCCCAGCTCGCCCATAGCAGGACAAACCCGAACGCCATGCCAAGCAGCGGGTCGATCAGCAGAAACCCGGTGAATTCGATTGCGAGGGCGGTCACGATGATCAACAGACTGCCAACAAAGGTCTGGATGATATGCCAGAACGCTCCCTTCGTGTTCAGATCTTCCTTGCTTTGCTTCCAGATCAGCGCAAGCGAAATGAACTCCGTAAAGAGCCCCCCGGCAGCCGCAATCAGCATCGGACCCGTTGGAAGATCAATTGGCGCAGACATGCGCATGGCAGCCATCGCGATGACAACAACCGCCATGGCCAGCAAGAAGCCGCCATTCACAAGGGCGCCGATGATTTCGGCGCGCGCCCAGCCAAAGCTCCGCTCTTCATCCGCCGGACGCAACGCCATACGCGCCGCGACAATGGCGACCAGCACACCGCCCACGGCCGAAAAGGTATGGAACGCGTCGGAGATGACCGCGATTGACCCTGTCCATAGGCCAATCGCCAGTTCAATCACAAAATAGATGCCGGTCAACTAGGCTGATATCGCCAGCCCCTTGCCGCCGGACGGCATATGCCCCTGATGTCCGCCTGCCATCATCTATCTCCTTAGTTTGCGACTAAAGCCGTACCCGTCGCAGCCGCAGTGCATTGCTAATGACGGAGACCGAAGACAGGCTCATCGCGGCGGCGGCGATCATCGGCGACAGAAGAAGGCCGAAAAACGGGTAGAGAATACCAGCCGCGATGGGCACACCTGCGGTATTGTAGGCGAAGGCAAAAAACAGGTTCTGCTTGATGTTTCGCACCGTTGCCTTTGCCAATCGGCGCGCACGCACGATGCCGACAAGATCACCACCCAGAAGGGTGATGCCTGCGCTTTCCACGGCAACGTCGGCACCGGTGCCCATCGCAATGCCCACATCAGCCGCCGCCAGGGCAGGGGCATCGTTCACGCCGTCTCCTGCCATGGCGATCCGGGCCCCTTCTTGTCTGAGGGAGTCCACCAATGCCTTCTTGTCTTCGGGCAAGACGCCTGCGTGGACTTCATCAATACCCAGCTTTGCGGCGACGGCTTCGGCGGTTTTCTGATTGTCACCGGTTGCCATTATGACCCTGAGACCGAGGCGATGAAGGTCATCGATGGCGGCTGCCGTGGACTCCTTGATGGGATCGGCAACAGCGACAATGCCGGCAAAAGTGCCATCTATCGCCACAAGCATTGCTGTCTTTCCAGATTCACGAAGGTCGTCCGCAGCAAATTCCGCAATCGAAGCGTCAACGTTGATCTCTGCCATCATGGCGGGATTCCCAAGTGCCACGACCTGGCCATCGACCATGCCTTTCACGCCCTTGCCAGTCACGGCTTCGAATTCCGTTGCGTTCGGAAGCGTCAGCCCCCGTGCCAGCGCACCCTCGACTATTGCTTCGGCCAGCGGATGTTCGGAGCCCCGTTCGAGGGCCGCAGCCATTGTCAGCAGGTCATTTTCAGCCTTGTCCCCCGTGGGCACCACGTCTGTCAGCTTGGGGCGCCCTTCGGTGAGTGTTCCGGTCTTGTCAACGATGACGGTATCGACACGCGCCATGCGTTCCAGTGCTTCGGCGTCTTTGATCAGAACGCCAGCCTGTGCCCCGCGGCCCGCCGCCGTTGTGATCGAAATGGGCGTCGCAAGGCCCAAGGCACAGGGGCAAGCAATGATAAGAACGGATACGGCTGCAGTAACAGCGAAGGCGAGCGCGGGATCGGGCCCTAAGAACAGCCAGACAACGAAGGATATGATCGCAATGACGACAACCGTCGGAACAAAGACGGACGATACCCGGTCCGCCAGACCCTGAATCGGCGCGCGCGACCGCTTTGCACCTGCCACCATGTCCACGATCTGGGACAGGACCGTGTCCGCACCGACCTGTGTGGCCCGGATCGCCAATGTGCCGTTCTTGTTGATCGTGCCGCCTGTGACCCGGTCGCCTTGTGTTTTCTCGACCGGCAACGGCTCTCCGGTGATCATACTTTCGTCGATAGATGAATGCCCTTCGAGGACCTCGGCATCGACGGGTATGCTGTCGCCGGGGCGTACCCGCAACCTGTCACCCTCAACAATGTGTTCGAGAGGTGCGTCATATTCCGTCCCGTCCGGCAGGATCCGCCGCGCCGTTTTTGGTGCGAGATCGAGCAATGCACGGATGGCATCACCCGTCCGTTCGCGGGCGCGCAACTCGAGCACCTGACCGACAAAGATCAGCGCAACGATCACAACCGCAGCTTCGTAATATGTCCCGACGCTTTGGCCGTTTCGATACGCTTCGGGGAAAATGCCGGGCAGGAATGTTGCGGCAAGCGAATAGATATAGGCAGCCCCGACGCCAAGCGCGATCAGGGTCCACATGTTCGGCGATATATTCCTGATCGATTCCCACCCCCTTTTGAAGAAGGGAAGAGCCGCCCAGAGAATGATCGGGGTTGCGAGGACGAATTCGATGTAGACAGCCGTCTGATGTCCGATCCATTCCCGCACAGGTAGGCCGACCAGTTCACCCATCGTCAGGATAACCAGCGGAACGGCGGCTGCCGCGCTGATCCACATGCGTGTTGTGAAATCGGACAACTCTTCTGACGGCTCGTCCGATGGAAGCATCGGTTCAAGCGCCATGCCGCAGATCGGACAGGACCCGGGCTCATCCTTCAGGATTTGCGGATGCATCGGGCAGGTCCATTGCGTACCGGCCTCGCCATGTGCTGGTGTCTTTTGGGCGTTTCCCGACGCATAGTAAAATGGGTCTTTGCCAAACTTGGTTTCGCAGTTTTCCGAGCAGAAATGAAAGACCTCTCCATCATACTCGGCACTGCGCGTGTCTTCGTCTATCTCGACGGTCATGCCGCACACCGGGTCGGTCGCTGTATCTGGGTCTGATGCGGTCGAGGTGCGCGTCATGTCGTGATGATGTTCTTGGTCCGTGGCCATCTTCTAATTCCCGTTTTCAAGACAATTGAACACATAACCCTTCCAGTTACTGGAGGGTCAAGACTCTTCCGACAACGCTGCGTATGAATTTTATGGGCCTTCGCGATGCGCGAAGCTCCTGTCAGCCCAGGGTCAGTATCATGTCTTCCGAAACGGACATCGTGGGAATATGCAGGTTCTCCGGTGCCGGACCCTTTCGAATGCGTCCTGCTGTATCATAATGGGAGCCATGACAGGGACAGAACCAACCACCAAAATCGCCGGCTCCGTCACCAAGTGGTACACATCCCAGATGCGTGCAAACGCCTATCATGACCAAGAAATTCTCATTTCCCGCCACTGCCCTGTTTGCATCGGTGGCCAGGTCATCTCCGGATATGTTGGGATTTCTGGCGACGGTATCAGGAAGGGAAAGCACATCTTCCGAACGGGCCTGCGCGATTTCCGCGTCGGTCCTGTGCCGGATGAACACCGGCTTGCCGAGAAAACTGACAGTCAATTGCGTTCCGGGTTCCACACCGGAGATATCGACGCGGATCTGGGACAGCGCGCGGACATCGGCGGATGGGTTCATCTGATTGAGCAATGGCCAGACCGCAGCCCCTACGGCAACCGCGCCCGTTCCGGCGGTGGCGTAGTACAGAAAATCCCGGCGGAGTTGTGGTGTTTGTGTATCCATAGCGATTCACGGTCGCAGCTTCCTGTGGGGGAAGGTCAATGGTAAAGTAGGCAATCACGGTTTTCATTTTTGCTGACATACTCAGACTTAGGAAGCGTTGGTTGACCGATTTGTTCGCCAGAGCGCTGCGACCAGCAACGGTGCGGCAGTCATCAATCCAAGACCGATGATGATCCACTCAGCAGTGCCGAAATCTCCCGACATGGCCTCTGCTCCGAAATGCGCGAGCAGGAAACTGGCTGGAAGAATGCCTGCCAGAGTTGCGATCAGGAACCGCCAAAGGCGCAGGCGGCTGAGACCGGCAGCGTAGCTCATTGCGTCAAACGAGATGAAGGGCAAGAGGCGAGACGCGAACACCGTCAACATCAACAGATTTTGAGAGCCCAATAACCCGAAACCGGCCTTATCCCCAAGCCAGCGCTCAACGTGGTCGCGCCCGATATAGCGGGCGATGATGAATGCCACGAGTGCACCCAGTTCCGACCCGATGGCGACATAGACAGCTCCGGCAACATGACCATACGCCGCGCCTGCCACCAGTGCGACCGGTGCACTTGGAATGGGGCTTGCCACGATCGAAACCATCATGAGCACGATGATGAGCAACGGTCCCAAAGCGCCGGCCCGCTCTATCCAGACCTCGATAGTCTCGCGGGCTATCGCCGGGCCATATCCCATTGCCCATATGGCTATCAAAAGTACGCCAAGCGCAACCACCAACCATAGCCCAACCCGATGCAGGCGCGGTTTGCTAAGCGGCATGGAGCACCAAAAGAAAGAGAGCTGCGAAGACAATTGGCCTTTGCTCGGGCAAGATGAAATGCATAGGCGCAGAGATGACGATCAACAGCCCGCCGGCGAGGGTCAGCCGCTTGATGTGCAATTCGGTTTTCATCTCAAACCTCTATCGAGGAATAGGATTCCCCTAAAGGTTCCTGTCAGCGGAGGGTAAAGGGATTTCTGCGCTAAGCAACACTGAATTGCCCCATCATGCCGCCGTCTTCGTGTTCCAGAATGTGGCAGTGATACATGTAGGGCGCAGCCGCTGAGGCAGGTTTTTCGAATTTCATCGCAAGCTCCACTTCACCATCCACCAGTACCGTATCCTTCCAACCCCTGTTCTCTGCACGCGGTGCCGTACCGTTTTCCGACAGGACCTGAAACCGGACGCCGTGAACATGGAACGGGTGCATCATCATGGCCCCACGCACAATCCAACGCTCGATGCTGTTGAGTTTGGTGGAAAAATTGAGCGTTCCCGAATCGTATGACGCGCCGTTGATCGAAAATCGGTTACCGGACCGCGAGAACATCATCCCCATGCCCATCGACATATCCAGTGACAGACGTCGGACTGGCGCGTCCTTGACCGCAAGATCAGGCAACTGCCCGTCCAGAGAGCCGGGCAGGGCGTCGATGCGAACCGGAAGGGTTGTGTCGACAGCGAAAGGCAGCACGGTGAATGGACTGCCGGAACCGCCGCCGCCCATCATTCCGCCCATGGCCGAATTAATGATATCGTCGGACTTCAAAACACTGTCCCGCCCGCTTGTGAAATCCACAAGCACTTCTGCGCGCTCTCCTGGTGCAAGGGTCAGGCGGTTCAGCGCAATCGGTCGATCCAGAAATCCGGCATCTGTCGCGATGAGATGAAGCGACCGGCTGTCAGACATGGACAGGCGGTAAACCCGCGCATTCGAGCCGTTGACGACACGGCACCGCACGATCCCCTTCGGAACCGCTGCCGACGCGCCGATTTGACCGTTCACAACCATTGTGTCGCCCTGAAACCCGTTCATGGACTGGTGCATGCCGGGATCGTATTTCAGGCGTCCGCGCCAGTTGAACTGACGGTCCTGCAATACAAGGGTCAGATCATCGACCCCGTAGGCGGATGGCAATCCACGGGCGTCATCCGCGTCATCCGTCACCTGCAGAACACCCGCCAGCCCCAGCATGACCTGCCGTGCCGTCGCGCCGTGAATGTGGCTGTGATACCAGGCCGTTGCCGGGGGCTGGTCAAGGTCCAGCACCGGCTTCCAGGTGTCTCCCGGTGCGATGGCCTGATGTGGTCCGCCATCGAACTCACCGGCAACAACCAACCCGTGCCAATGCGCCGACATCGGCTCGCCAAGCGTGTTGTGCACCTCTGCCCGTGTCTCGACCCCGGCCTGCACCCGGATCGTCGGGCCAAGGTATCCCTGGTTGTAGCCGAACGTTTCGCTGGCGGCACCGTCGTCAAAACGGGTCTCGCCCGTGCGGGCTTCCAGCTGAAAAAGCCGGGATGTCGTCGCATCGAGAAGGGGAGGATACGCGAGCCTCTTGTCCGATGCCGCGAATGCAGCCGATGGCAGGGCAAATGCAGCCCCAAAGCCTGCGGCATGGCCCAACAGTTCTCGACGGTTCAACAGTTTCACTTCAACTCAATTCCTCTGGCAGCGCCGCCAGAGCCATATCGACACTGACGACCGGATAACCGCCCGCGATCCAGCCCGGTCCGGCGGCAGAACCGAGCATGCCTTCGGATACGTCAAGAAAGCCGCTGTAGCCAGCCTGCCGAAGACTTCGCATGACGCGGCCAGACCGCCCGCCTGTCGCACAGATGAGCGCGACAGGCTGCCCTTCGGCCCGTTCCCGGGCGGCAAAAAGCCGCTCGGCGAAACGGTCCTCATGCAGGCTGATGGGCCAGGTACCGTCGGCAACGCCGGTGTCGGTCCATTCCGGTCGCGACCGAACGTCGATCATCCGGATCAGGTCCTGTTGCAGCGCATCTGCTGCCATGTCCGCCGACCAGACCTCGGCGGTCTGGGCGACAGCCGAGAAAGGTGCAACGGAACTGGCCAACATCGCAAGGCTTGCGCCGCGGCGCGTCAGAAAGAAGGCCATAATTTGCCCCCATCAAGCTGAGTGCCGCAGGCTTGACCCTTATTCGCTGTCATGATGACCTTCCATGTCCGTTCCGGTGGAAGTACCGTTCATTTTGCTCATCCGTGTACCGGCATCTTCCATCTCGTCCTGAGAGATCTGGCCGTTACCGTCCGCATCGAGATGCTGAAAGCGATCTACCATGCGCGCGCGCATTGCGTCCATATGCAAGGCTTCGAACTCGTCAAGTGTCAACGCTCCATCGGAATTCGCATCGAACTCCCGCATTTTTTCGGACATCTGCGCGGCCATTTCATGAGGCTGTCCACCGGACATCATTGTCGACATCATGTCCCGATCCATCATTCCCATCATGTTGCCCTGGCCACCCATCATAGCGGCATGCATCTTCATCATTTTTCGCATCATCGGCATCATGTCCCCGCCCATCATGCCCATCTGATTGTCGCCATCGCCCATCGCCATGCCGGACATATTCCCGCTGTCAGGCTTGCTGTCGGCAGCCCCGTCGGATTCCGCAAATGCTGTTTGCGCCATGCCAACCGCGATCACCACGCCAAGCGCAATAATTTCTTGTTTTTTCATTTCTCATTCCTTTCAGACTTACCCTAGATACATTGGCGTTATAGCGCTTTGATTAAAGGCCAAGCGCGGGCCGTTTTGTAATCATTTGTCACAGCATCCTGTTACAAACGGTGACAAAGCAACCACTCACAGTTCGCCGGACGATTTGCTAGACAGACGTCGATCCAGTGAATTCATTGAAGAGGCTGATGATCCTTTGACACCTGAAATCGGTCATTTCGCGCTGGCACTGGCCTTGGCCATGGCGCTTGTTCAAAGTGTGCTGCCCATCCTCGGTGCGGGGCGCGGAAACATCCTGTGGATGCAGTCTGCCAGATGGTCCTCGTTCGGTCAGGTTTTCTTTGTCGGCATCGCGTTTCTGGCGCTGATGCAAGCCTTCGTCACAAGCGACTTCACGGTCAAGAACGTGGTGGAGAATTCCAATTCACTCAAACCGATGCTGTTCAAGGTGGCAGGCACCTGGGGCAGTCACGAAGGATCCCTGTTGCTGTGGACCCTTATCCTGACGGTGTTTGGTGCGGCGGTCGCCCTCTTCGGATCGAACATTCCTCTGTCGCTGAAGGCAAGAACGCTGTCGGTGCAGGCCTGGATCAGTGTCGGTTTCCTGACTTTCATGCTGCTGACGTCCAATCCCTTCGACCGCGTTTTCCCTCCGGCAGACGACGGTCAGGACCTCAACCCATTATTGCAGGATGTCGGTCTCGCCATGCACCCGCCGCTTCTCTACTTCGGGTATGTCGGGTTCTCGATTGTCTTTTCGTTCGCGGTTGCCGCCCTGATCGAAGGGCGGGTGGACGCGGCCTGGGCACGGTGGGTACGTCCGTGGACGCTGGCTGCCTGGATGAGCCTGACCGCAGGCATCGCGCTGGGATCCTGGTGGGCCTATTATGAGCTTGGCTGGGGCGGCTGGTGGTTCTGGGATCCCGTTGAGAACGTCAGTTTCATGCCATGGCTGATGGGCACGGCACTGCTGCATTCCGCAATCGTGACGGAGAAACGGGATGCGTTCAAAAGCTGGACAATCCTTCTGGCGATCCTGACTTTTTCCCTATCGCTCTTGGGCACGTTCATTGTCCGATCGGGCCTGCTGACCTCTGTGCATGCATTCGCGGTCGACCCGGAAAGGGGACTTTATATCCTTGGATTGCTGGCCGTTTCGATCGGCGGTTCCCTTGCTCTGTTTGCCTGGCGCGCGCCGACAATGGAGCCCGGCGGCCTGTTTAAGCCGATCAGCCGGGAAGCGGGGCTATTGGTGAACAACCTGCTGCTGGCCACGGCCACCGGCATTGTGCTGTTCGGCACCTTGTACCCGCTCTTCTACGAAGCCGCGACGGGCGGTGAAAAACTGTCGGTGGGGCCGCCCTTCTTCAATGCGTCCTTTATTCCCGTGATGCTGCCGCTCGTCTTTGCGATGGGGCTGGGGCCTTACCTGTCCTGGAAACGTGCCGATCTGGCGGGCGTTCTGCAGCGGTTGCGTTTCGTGGTCGTTCTGGCCGTGCTCGCGACATTGGTGACCTGGTATCTCGCCGAGGGCGGTCCGGTGTTGGGGTATCTGTCGCTGATGCTTGCATTCTGGCTGTTTTTCTCAACCCTGCGGGAATGGGCGATGCGCATAAAGCTGTTTGAGGCACCGTTCCCGGAATCGGTGCGCCGTGCACGCAACCTGCCCAGATCCTCTCATGGGATGACACTGGCTCATGCGGGGCTCGCGATGGCGATGTTCGGATTTATCGGCTCGACGGTCTGGAAATCCGAGGAAATCATCTTTGTCCGGCCCGGTACAGAGGTCAGCATTGGTGGGTTCGATGTCACCTTTGAGGGGGCCGAACGTGTGCGTGGGCCAAATTACTTCGCGGATCGTGGCACGCTTCGTGTGGCCCGGGAGGGGAACTATGTCACCGATCTCTTCCCGGAGCGGCGTACCTATCCGGTCGCGCAAACCACCACCACAGAGAGCGCCATCAGATCGACAATGGCCGGTGATCTCTATGCGTCCATCGCAAATCCGGCCGCCGAGGACGAGAGCACGCAAGGGGCTTGGACCCTGCGCATCCTGTATGAACCTCTGGTCAACTTTATCTGGATCGGATCGGCGATGCTTGTGCTTGGTGGGGGTCTTTCGCTGTCTGACCGGCGGTTGCGCGTCGGGGCACCCCGTCGCAAGGCGACAGCGCCCGCAGCACTTCCTGCGGAGTAGGCATGGGACGTATACTGGCATTCATTCCGCTGGCAATCGCGGCCATTTTCGGGGGGTTTTTTCTGTGGGGCTTGAACCCGGACCGGGACCCGAACAACATTCCTTCGGTTCTGATCTCGCAGCCGGCACCCGAATTCGATCTGGCCGCTGTCGACGGGTTGGAGACGCCAGGGCTTTCCCGCGCCGATCTGGTCGGGAACCCGCGACCGGTCATCGTGAACGTGTTTGCCTCGTGGTGCGTGCCCTGCCGGGCCGAACACGGGGTTCTGACCCAGATGGTCGAAAAGGACGGGCTGACGTTGTTCGGGATCAATTACAAGGACAAGCCGGAGGATGCGACTAAATGGCTTGCTGAGCTTGGCAATCCCTACGAAAGGATCGGGTCTGATCTGAGCGGCAGAGTGGGGATTGAATGGGGCCTTTCGGGCGTACCTGAAACATTCATTGTCGGCTCTGACGGGACGGTGTTGTTCAGATATGTCGGCCCCGTCGTGGGCGAAACGGCGATTTCCACATTCAGGGAAGCATTGATCCAGGCTGGCGCGTTAGCAAGGGGCCAGAACGGATGAGGTATATCGCATTTGCTTTCCTCCTGCTGCTTCCGGTGACGGCCTTGGCGGTCGAGCCAGACGAGATGTTGCAGGATCCTGTACTGGAGCAACGCGCCCGTGAAATATCACGGGAACTGCGCTGCGTTGTCTGCCAGAATCAGGACATCGACAGCTCCAACGCCGGGGTTGCGCGGGACCTGCGCATACTGGTGCGCGAAAGGCTTGTTGCCGGTGACAGCGACAAGGAGGTCATCGCGTACATCCACGCCCGGTATGGCGATTATGTCCTGATGCGCCCGCCCCTGAATCGCGCCACTCTCGCGCTCTGGATGGCGCCCTTCGTGTTTGCGCTTGTTTCGCTGCTTGTCGGCTGGACCGTCATTTCGAGAAGCCGGCGCAGGGCTGCCGCAACGGGATTTTCCGATGACGAAAAAGCGGAAATTGCGCGTTTCATTGAAGAGAACGCTTCAAAGGACGGTTCATGATCTGGTTGGTTTTCGCCCTGTTATCCGTTGTAGGTCTGCTTTTCATGGGCCTGCCGCTGCGCCATCGGTCGTCGCGGACACCCGTCCCGGCTGACGCCACGGATGCGGTCCTCATGGATCAGTTGGATGAGGTTCGGCGGGATCTTGAGCGCGGTGTCATTTCCGACACCGAGGCCACGGCGGCGGAGCAGGAGATCAAGAGACGGATCCTCGTGCAGTCGCGCCGGTCCGTTCTGTCAGATGGGAAACCGGCGGCAGGGGGCCGCTTGATGGTCGTTCTGAGCGCAGTGTTCGTGCCGGTCTTCGCTTTTGGATATTACTCCGCAATGGGCTCGCCAGAGATCCCAGGTGTCGCCTTTGCCGAACGTGCCACTGAACGGCAGGAAGCGGCGGAAATCGCCGAATTGACAGATCGTCTGTACGTCCGGCTCAGTTCAGACCCCGAAGGCGGGCCTTCGGAAGGCTGGATGCTGCTGGGGCAAACCTATTCGAAAATGGGCCGGTATGCGGATGCAGCCGATGCATATAGAGTTGTCGCACAACGACCGGAGGCCGATTCCGCCGTCTTCTCCATGTTGGCCGAGGTTCTGATCTACGCAGAGCAAGGTGTGGTGACACCTGAAGCGGACACCGCGATTGATCGGGCGTACGAACTGGATCCTTCCAATCCCGGTGCTGCCTTTTTCAAGGCAGTCTCGCTCGAGCAGAAGGGCGATGAGGCTCGGGCTCACGAAACGCTGGTGGCCCGGCTGGACGATGCGGATAGGTTTTTCCCGTGGATGGAAAGCTTTGTTGGCGAAGCCAACCGGATTGGCGCGAAGATCGGCAAGGCTCCGATCTCGCTGGCCGACTATGCCCCGAAGACCAGTGCGTCCGGCCCGACACAGGAAGACATCGAAAACGCGCAGGACATGAGTGTGGAGGAACGACAGGATTTCATCCGCTCGATGGTCGAACGGCTGGCCACGCGGCTGGAAGATGAGCCTGACGATCTTGATGGATGGATGCGGCTTGGCAATGCCTATTCGGTTCTGGGTGATACCGCGCCGGCAATCGCGGCGTTTGAACACGCTGAAATCCTGTTGTCGGAGGTGCCGGGAGATGACCCGCGCCGTCAAGCCGTGCAAAGCGCGTTGGAACGGTTGCGCCCGTAGTGGCGTGGGCGACCGTCGCTGTGCAGGTGAATGTGAGGCAGGATCAAGGTTTGGCGCTTAATCGAAAGCCCATCCGGTCCGGCCGTCGTCACAGACTATTTCGTGGGTAGTACCTTCAGACTGACCGACCAAGCGACATCCTACGGGAAGCATGACGTCGTGTGCCGCATCCCGTGTCACGGAAGGGGGCTCAAGTGGGCAAAGCTTGCCCGAGGCCGACTGGGCACAACCGCCGAGGGCCAGAATACCTGCAATCGGAATTCCGATTGTCAGCCGCGTTCTAGCGGGCGCGTACCAGTTCTCGTTCGGGAGCTTGGCCATCTTCA
The DNA here is from genome assembly GCF_034377145.1 of Sulfitobacter sp. OXR-159. NCBI lineage: Bacteria > Pseudomonadati > Pseudomonadota > Alphaproteobacteria > Rhodobacterales > Roseobacteraceae > Sulfitobacter > Sulfitobacter sp. OXR-159. Next base: position 59,890 of record NZ_CP139712.1, on the reverse strand, counting down.
AATTCTGCATCCACAGTCGCCTCGTTCGCCTGTTCAACTCTTGACCCGTGACACGACTTTCCCATCATCCTGTGCATGACGACATGCGCACCAAGACAAAGTGCGAGCGGCGCAAAAAGGCCGACGTTGCCCCACAGACCCGCGATCGTGCCGCCTGCAATAAAGAATGCGGCGACTGGAAACAACATAACGGCACAACAGGCCATCATACCATACTGCATCAGTTTCGATGAACCGGTGGATTTTTGACTTTGATTGTCAGACATGTAGCTCTCCAGAATATGCTCGTGTTCTTCTGCGACATTCCAGTGAGGCAAGGTCAAGGGTACATTCGGATACAATTTGATCAGATGACAGCCTGCGGGTCGTTGACCAAGTTGGCCCGTCAGGTTGCCAGATCCAACGCATAGGACAGGAATGTGACGAGGGGGATCGGGGTCAGGCTGAACAGCAAGGCCATGCTCATTGTCCTGAACATGGTAGGCTTCGATGCCTCGCCAGAAGGTTCTGTCAGAACCACCAGAAGCGCGATGAAGGTGCCGGGCGCCAGGGCATAGAGATATACGCCCGAGATGTTCCCAAACATGAACGACCGCTCGAGCGTTGGTCCGACCACGCTCAAAGCTGTTGCACGGCTGCCGTTGAACGAGCCGAACAGATCGGCCGACATCACATAGACGGCAATGTGAACCCCAATGAATGCGACACTCCGCAGCAGGCCATCTAAAACCAGGTAAACAATCGGCCGATGCTGGTACTGCTTCAGCGCGACCGATGCGGAAACGAACCCCAAGTAATTCACGAGGAAAACGACCACAAACCCATTGGTAAAGACCTGCCGGAGGAAGCGCGAGAGCGCGGTCCCATTCGTCAGCAGCAGCGTCGCAAAACCAGGCGTTGCGAGGATGTAGACAAGCAGGAACGGCAATATGCTTGCCAAGCTCAGAACGGATACGTTCCAACAAAATCTGCCGAATGGTAAGGTCGGCGAAAAACTTTGTCGGAACGTATCGCGGGCAAACACGTCAGCCGTGGGTTGCGAAGACTTGCGTCGACCCATCCATCAGTACAAGCAGCACATCATAGGGATCACCTTGGGGGCCCATGCCGGGCGAACCCATGGGCATTCCCGGTGCTGTCAGTCCGCGCGCGACAGGTTTTTCGCTCAGCAACCGCCCGATGTCAGCCGCAGGCACGTGACCCTCGACGAAATATCCGCCCACGGACGTAGTGTGACATCCTGCCAGTTCCGGCGCGATGCCGTGTTTCTGCTTCAGAACCTGAAGCGTGTCGTAATCTACGTCCTCGACCGATGCCTTGAAACCGGCAGCGATCATCTCATTTACCCAAGCGCCGCAGCAGCCGCAGGTCGGTGTCTTTGTCACCTGCAACGTGGGTGCGGCGGTTTGCGACAAAGCAGGCCCGGCCAAGGCCAGGCTGAGTGCCGTAAGGCCAAATTCACGTCGGTTCACTTAAAACTCCTCGATGTTCTTCCTTAAATAGTTGCTCGGTATCCCGAAGTCGACTGCCCGCGCTGTTACATTTGGCTACAAACACGGGATGGGCGTCCCTTGGTGAAAATGACTATGTTGGCGGCATGAGCGATCTGCCACGCATCCTTGTCGTCGATGACCATTCAGAGATTCGGAAATCCGTCACCAGTTATCTGGAACGCAACGGCATGCGTGCTTCAGCGGCGGAAAATGCAGTTGAGATGGACGCAAGGCTGGCGGAAGCGCATTTCGATCTGATTGTCCTCGATGTGATGATGCCGGGGGAAGACGGGCTGTCCGCGTGCAGGCGATTGCGCAAGGAAGGGCATATTCCGATCCTGATGCTGACCGCATTGGGTGACGACGAAGACCGCATCGCGGGTCTGGATGGCGGGGCAGACGATTATCTCGCCAAGCCGTTTAATCCCAAGGAACTGGTGGCGCGGATCAACGCGATATTGCGTCGGACGCAGCTGATCCCAAAACCGAATGGTTTTGCGGGGAAAACGTTGAAGTTTGCACACCTAAAGCTGGATTTCGATGGCCGCACACTGATTGACCAAGGCGGTTCGCGTACGCAACTTACATCCGGTGAACTCAAACTCCTGACCCTGTTCCTGCAAAGGCCAAGGACGGTCATTGGCCGCGACGAGCTGCTCAAATTGAGCACCGGCCGGGTCGCCGGTCCATTGGACCGAACCATCGACAATCAGGTGAGCCGGTTGCGCCGGAAGATGGAAGAGGACGTTTTGCGCCCGAAGATCATCGCGACTGTCCGGCATGGGGGGTATAGTCTTTCCTGCGATGTCGAGATTTGCGAATGAAGCTGCTTCCGCGGACGTTGCGTGCACAGATTGCCCTTCTGGTCCTCGGTGTCTTGATCCTCGCGCAAGCTCTGAGTCTTTGGTTTTTCGTTGATGAACGCTCGTTAGCCATTCAGGCCGCCATCGGTGCCGAAGCCGCCGGAAGGGCCGCAAATGTCGCACAGTTGATTGAAGGCGCACCCCCGGAATTGCATGCCCAGATCGTCCGCGCGGCAACGTCTCCGCTCGTACGGTTCGACCTTACAGACGAGCCGTCGGTTGCACACGGACAACACGATGACGGTGGAGCGGTCGAAGCGCGGATACGGGCACTGCTTCAGGAAAGCTACAGCCGGGATATCCGGGTTGAGGTTCATGAAATCGAGGGAGGTCTGCTGCCCCTTCCGAACCTGTCACCGGAAATGGCGCAAATGCACGCCGAAATGATGCAGGGCAGCCTTGCGGCCATCGAGATGGAGCTGTCCATTGCGCTGTCCGGTGGGAATTGGCTCAACATCGAGACGCGGTTCGAACGGCCGCCTCTGCAAAGGTCGCTGGCGTCCAACATATCCTTTGCACTGACTGCGGGACTTCTGCTGGTTGCAAGTTTCTGGTTTCTCCTGTCCCGACTGACCGGACCACTCAACGATCTCGCGACTGCGTCCGAACGTCTGGGTCGCGGCGCCGCCAAGGGCGATCTGCCGGTCGTAGGGCCGAAGGAAGTTCGGGATCTGACCCGATCATTCAACATCATGCAGGATCGCCTGACGCGATTTGTCAGTGACCGGACCCAGATGCTTGCAGCGCTTGCGCATGATCTGCGCTCGCCTTTGACGGCGCTTAGGGTGCGGGCCGAAATGGTGGACGACGAAGACACGCGCACGTCCTTGGTGGCGTCAAGTGAAGAGATGCAACGGATGGTCGATGCGACCCTCGATTTCGCGAAGGGCGTCGGACAGCATGAAGAGGTCCAATCGGTTGATTTGCACGATCTGATCACTGGTATGGGCTTGGACAAGGTTCAGGTGACCAGCCAAGGTCCACTCATCGTATCCGTGAAACCAAGCGCGATGGGGCGCGCGTTGAGAAACCTGATTGAGAACGCGATCCGCTACGGGAGTGAGGCCAGGGTTTCGTGGCAACGCATGGGCAGTGAGGTAGTGGTCGCCATCGACGATCAGGGGCCCGGTATTCCCGACAATCAGCTGGAGGCTGTTTTCGGACCCTATGTCAGGCTCGAGACGTCGCGATCACAGGATACCGGCGGTCATGGCCTGGGGCTGTCGATTGCGCGCAGCATCATCCTTGAGCACGGTGGTTCTATCGAACTGAAAAACCGCACTGATGGGGGTCTGCGCGCTGAAATCACGCTGCCCGTCAAACAAAGCGCCGAGTCAGCCCCGAAAGAGGAAGGCTCGCCACATATGGCGCGGGTTGTTCGTCACCTCAAACCCGACTAGTTTAGTGAGGCAAGTATATGAAACGAAGATATTTCCTGACTTCTGTTGCAGCTCTTTCGGTGAGTGGAAAAACAGCATTCGCGCATAGTGACGCAGAGCACGACCGGCGCGTCGGGCCATCTGTGGTGCCCCCGGAGCAGTTGCCGCGCCAGGTTCCGTTCACCGAGGCAGACAAACCGGGAGAAATACATGTCGATCCGAACCAGTTCGCTTTATTTTGGACTTTGCCGAACAATCGGGCAATCAGGTATACCGTCGGAATTGGCCGGGAGGGGCTCTATGAATCCGGCGAGTTCTATGTCGCGCGCAAGCAAAAGTGGCCGCGGTGGACGCCCACACCCGCCATGATAGCCAGAGATCCTGACCGATATCTTCGTTTTGCGGGCGGTGTGCCCGGTGGGCTGAACAATCCACTCGGTGCCCGCGCCTTGTATCTTTACCAGCCAGGGCGTGGGGACACCTACCTGAGAATTCACGGCACAACGGATCCGAAGACGATTGGTCGACGTGTCTCAAACGGCTGTGCAAGGCTTACCAATAATCAGATCATCGAACTCTATGAGAAGGTCCCGCTCGACACGCGTGTTGTCCTGAAACCCATCGAGGTTTGAGGCAGCAGCGCGAAGACGTGTCCGTTGGCCGGGATACATATCGTTACATAATATCAGGCCCCGGACTGTTCATGAAATGCGACCAGGCGGGTAGTCTAGTGGATAGGCAGACAACAACATGAGGCCATATGATGACCCGCAAGCAAACACGTGTAACGCGTCGAGCATTCACGGCAGGTGCCGCATCGGCAGCTTTCGCGGCCCCGTCCATCCTGCGTGCGCAGGTGGATCAAACCAGTGTCCGAAGGAATATCTCATCGTTTCGTACACACGCTTGGCAAGACCACTTTGACGCTTTGGACAAGGGTATCATCATCGCAGACACCGTTACCCGCGTGATGCAACACTGGACGGCCGATGGCGAAATGCGCATTTATCCGACATCGGTTCCCTTGTCTGACGAGCTGACAAAGCGCGGCTACACGACAGTCACGTTCAAGGACCCCGAACCTGACTGGACCCCTACACCCTCCATGCGCGAACGTGACCCGTCTTTGCCAGCCTATATGCCGCCCGGGCCGGATAACCCGTTGGGCGTCCGTGCCCTGCACCTGAGTTGGACGTACTACAGGATTCACGGCACCCATGATACGCGCAAGATCGGAAGACGCTCTTCAAGCGGGTGTATCGGTCTCTACAACGAGCAAATCATCGAGGTGTTCGAAAGGACACCGGTCGGCACGCAGGTACGATTAATCTGATGTCGAAGTCCGGCATCCTGATTGCGGCGTTTTTTGTCGTCGGTGGCGCGGTTGTGATCTGGCAGCAATTGCAGCCATCGTCTTCGATGCCCGGCCACACAATGACAACGCCTGATCTTTCGCAGACGGAAGAGGGCGCGCCGATTGCAGACGTGGTTGTGCCTGCTGAATTCTCAGCAAATGCCCAATTGGGAAAGCGTGTTTTCGATGGCGCTTGCGCCGCTTGTCACGGTGCGAATGCTGCCGGACAGAATGGCGTGGCACCGCCGCTTGTCCACAAGATCTATGAACCGAGCCATCACGGTGACGCCGCTTTTTTGCTTGCCGCGAAACAAGGTGTCAGAGCGCACCATTGGAAGTTTGGCAATATGCCGCCAGTTGAAGGCGTCACGCCCGGCGATGTGAAGATGGTTGTTGCATATGTGCGGGAACTTCAGCGCGCCAACGGGATCAATTGACAGGAATGACCAACTTGAACATGAAGATATGGATTACTGCCATTGCGATCGGGACGACCGGCGTTGCTGCCTTGGCGCATTCCGGAGCAACCGGCGTGGTGCTGGAGCGGATGCAGGGCATGTCCGCGATGGCCAAAACACTCAAGACGCTATCACCCATGATGCGGGGTCAGGTACCTTATGACGCCGATGTCGTCCGCAGGGAAGCTGGCGCGATGATCGGCCATGCCGGTGAGCAAATGACGCGACTGTTTCCTGAAGGCTCGGGTGGCGGAGTGTCCAAGGCGTTGCCGTCGGTCTGGGAAAACAGCGAAGAGTTCGCGGCCCTTGCGCAAGAGTTGAGAACAGCCGCCGAAGGATTGAAGTTGAGCGCAGGCAATGGGTTGGCCGCAGCACAGGGCAACGGTAGCGAATCAATGATGGGCGGCGCCACTGACGGGATGATGGGTGGCGGGTCCGCGCCTGCAATGGGAGGGGGCATGATGGGATCGGACCTTCCCATGACGACCGAGATGTTTGCGGACATGCCGACCGACCGTGCGTTCGCGATGGTCGCCCAGACCTGTTCGGCCTGCCACCAGAAGTTCCGCAAAGAGGACAAGTGATCAGATGCGGTGGTGGCGTTGGATCATCGGTGCGGGGGTCGTCGGCGGCATCGGCGTTGTCGCGGCAACGATAGCCTGGCCGATCGGTGCGCCAGTCTCGGACCTGACCCTGCAAGGCGATGCCCAGCGGGGGTCGTATCTGGCGCGCGCCAGTGGATGCATTGCGTGCCACACCAACTTTGAAGCTGGCGGGGCGCCATTGGCAGGAGGAGCGCCGCTCCGGACCGATTTCGGGACATTCTATCCGCCAAATCTGACCACCGATGTCGAATTCGGGATTGGCGGCTGGACAGTAGAAGAGTTTGCACTCCCGGTAAGGCAGGGAATTTCCCCGGACGGAGACCCCTATTATCCCACCTTCACCTACCCGTTTTATGCAAATTACACGGATCAGGACATTGCCGATCTGTGGGCCGCGTTCCAGACCGTGCCAGCCGTGAATGTGCCGACCCCGTCCCATGAGGTGCCTTTTCCGTTCGATCAGCGATGGGGGATGAAACTTTGGCGGGCGGCTTTTCTGACAAAGCCTGACACCGCACCAGAGGCGGACCGAAGCGATGCTTGGAACAGGGGCAAGCTGCTGGTCAACGGGGCGGCACATTGTGCTGCCTGCCACACAACGCGGAACTTTGCAGGCGCACGCATAGTATCGAAGAGGTTTTCCGGCAACGACGCCTTGCCGGGAGGTGGCAAAGCACCTTCGATCCGGACGCGCGATCTTGTGTCCGAAGGCTGGACAACAGACGATATGGCTTATGCATTGCGATCTGGCATAACGCCGTCTGGCGACGTATTTGGTGGATCAATGGCCGAAGTCGTGCGCTATGGCACGGGCTTTCTGAGCGACGCAGACCTGAATGCGATGGCCACCTACCTGCTGGACAACAAATCATAATCTTGGGAACCCACGAATGATCACGCTCAATCGCCGCCAATTTCTGGCAACATCTGCTGCGTTCAGTGGTCTGTCGGCCAGCACTGGATTTGCGGGCACGCCATTCGCGACCCTGACAGCCCAGCAAAGCGACGTGCAGCTGCTGCCCGGCAACTATGGCAAGACATCGCTTTGGTGCTTTGACGGCGGCTCACCCGGTCCGGAGATTCGCGTGGCGCAGGGGGGGCGTGTCCAGCGCAGATTGGTCAACCGGTTTTCTCAGGGAACGTCGACGCATTGGCACGGCATCCGCATCGACAATGCGATGGATGGCGTTTCCGGCCTGACACAGGATGTGGTCCAGCCGGAGGAAACATTCGACTATGACTTTACTGTCCCGGATGCCGGGACCTATTGGTACCATGCCCATAATAGGTCGTTTGAGCAGGTGGGCAGAGGGCTTTACGGTGCACTGATCGTGGAAGAGGCCGAGCCTCTCGACATTGATCGCGAGGAAGTCCTGATCCTGGATGATTGGCTTATTGACCCCGAAACCGCGCAGATCAAAGACGACTTCGGAGCGCCTCATGATCTCAGCCACGCAGGGCGCATCGGCAACCTGCTGACGACCAATGGAACCTTCAATCTGGGCCTGAGTGCACGCAAGAACGAAAGACTGCGCTTGCGGCTGATCAATGCTGCCAATGCGCGCAATTTCCAACTGGGGCTGGAAGGCCTTGACGGTTGGGCGGTTGCTTTGGACGGCATGCCCCTGGCTGCACCCATTAAGGTGACGGAGCCGATGATCCTCGCTCCGGCTCAACGGATCGACCTGATCGTCGATGTGGTCGCGGATGTTGGTGAAACGGCTCATATTCTTCAGTTCGGCCGGGAAGAGGCCTTCAGCCAGGTTACATTCGAGGTCGTTGAGTGGGGCTCGAAAAATCGTCGAGACGCGCCTTTGGCCTTGCCGCCGAACGACCACAGGATGGTCGACTTGAGTGAAGCCACGATGCTCAGCCTGAGTATGGAAGGCGGTGCCATGGGGCGGATGAGGTCCGCTTCCCTTGGGGGCGAACTCAAGCCGATCGGCGAGATCGTCGAGGCCGGGTATTTCTGGTCGTTCAACGGCAAAGTGGACGGGATCAACGGTGATCCCCTTGCGCGGCTGGACCGCGGCCAGAATGTACGATTGAAGATCGTGAACGACACGGCGTTTCCGCACGCGATGCACCTGCATGGCATTCACTTCCACGAGGTCGCCGAAAACGGCACCCTCGGACCGCTGCGTGACACGACCCTTCTTGAACGGGGTCAGACGCGCGAGATTGCCTTTGTGGCGGACAACCCGGGCCAATGGCTGCTACATTGCCACATGCTGTCGCATGCGGCTTCGGGCATGATGACCAAGATCGTCGTTGGATGACCCCGCGATCCGTCTATCTTGCGTTGGGCGTAGTTACCGTTGCGGTGGCTACCATATTCCTGTGGACCCGGTCCGGCGGAACCGACCATACGGCGGAAAACCTCATCAACTCCTCAGCCGATGTGGCCGCGGGCGAAGTCCTCTATGCCGAAAATTGCGCCGCGTGCCATGGCGCAAATCTGGAAGGTGAAGAAAACTGGCGCAGTCCGCGTGATGACGGAAGCCTGCCCGCACCGCCGCATGATGCAAGCGGCCACACTTGGCACCACGCGGACAGCATGCTGTTCGCCTACACCAAGCTGGGGGGCGCCGAGGTTCTCGCGGCGCAAGGCGTTGACTTCAACAGCGGCATGCCCGGTTTCGGCGACCAACTGAGCGACGGGGAAATCTGGGACATCCTCGCATACATCAAGTCAACATGGCCGGAGCGTGAACGCGCCACGCAAGCCGAGCGCACGGCCCAGGATATTGCCTCACAAGGAGACGGATAATGAAAAGATTCTTGGCTACCACCGCACTGTTAATGCTTCCGATCGCTGCGATTGCAGACGGCATGGACGAAGACCGGATCAAGGAACTGGTGCTGGAAGCCATCCGCGAGAATCCGGGCATCGTGTTCGAGGCCGCGCAGTTGTTCGAACAGCAACAGCAGGCGTTGCAGGCGCAAGCCGCAGCGCAGGTTTTCGATACGGAAAAAGCCACGCTTGAAAATGATCCCAATGCGCCCGTTCTGGGCAATCCGGATGGCGATGTCACGGTTGTCGAATTCTTCGACTACAACTGCCCCTATTGCCGCCGGGTTAAACCTGAAATGGAGGCCCTGCTCGCTGCTGATCCCAACGTCAGGGTCGTTTACCGGGAATGGCCCATTCTGGGGGACGGGTCGGTTTTTGCCGCCCGCGCGGCGCTGGCGTCCCGAAACCAGGGCAAATATGAAGAGTTTCATTGGGCCATGATGCAACTGAAGGAACGCGCAGAGGAAGCATCGATTCTCCGCACTGCGGAAGACATCGGCCTCGATGTTGCACAGTTGCGTCGCGACATGAACGGACCGGAAATCGAAGAACACATACAGACTTCCATGCGGCTTGCGCAATCTCTGGGGTTCAGTGGCACACCTTCATTTGTGATCGGCGACAGTCTTGCGCCGGGCCTGATCCAGGCGGACCAGATGATCGAGCTTGTCGATCAGGCACGGGCCGCCGAATAAGGACAATCCTACGCGGCTGAAGCGTCGTAGCCAGCGTCAGCGATGGCTTGCCGCACGGTCGCCTGTTCCAATGTGCTTTGGACAGTGACAAGGCGAAGGTCCAGATCGGCCGTGACAACGGCTGATGGATCCTTTGCCTTGATGCCGCTTTCTATAGCGGATGTGCAGTGTCCACAGCTCATTTTCGGGACGGAAAAAATCATGAAGGCCTCCATTTTTGGTACAACCTCAGACTTGGTCGTTCCATCGGGAGGAAGGTCAAGCAAATATCAAAAAAAATTAGATACTCTCTTGAGCTTCCAGCAACTGGAAGCCCTATATCAGGGTAAGTTCAACCGAGGAGGCCCTCATGACCGACCCCAATACGATACGTCTATCCGTTTCCGGCATGAACTGTGCGTCTTGTGTGGGCAGGGTTGAGAAGGCTTTGAACGAGGTTCCGGGCCTTTCGAACGTCAGTGTCAACCTTGTGAACGAAACGGCTCAATTTCAGATGGATAATCCGGCCACCACGGGCGTGGCGGTCACGGCCCTCTCGAACGCCGGATACCCGGCACGGACGGGGCGCGTAACATTGAACGTAGACGCCATGTCCTGCGCGTCCTGTGTCGGTCGGGTTGAAAAGGCGCTTGTACGGACACCCGGCGTATTGAATGCGGCGGTCAATCTGGCAACCGAAACGGCTGTGGTAGAGTATCTGCCAGATGCCATCACCCCGGAAAAGATTGCCCGGATCAGTACGGAGGCGGGGTACCCGGCCGAGATTGCGCAGAGCGATGCGCACGAGGACCGATCGGACCGCAAGGCAGAAGAAGCCGACGCGCTGGCGCGCCGTGTCATCCTTGCCGCGATCCTGACCGTGCCGGTGTTCGTTCTGGAAATGGGAAAACATACCATACCCGGCTTTGAGGGCCTGATTGAGAGCACAATCGGCATTCAAACGTCATGGCTGATCCAATTCGCGCTTGCCACGGTGGTTCTTTTCGGACCGGGTTGGGGGTTCTTTGCGAAGGGCATTCCGGCGTTGATCAAGCGTGCCCCGGATATGAACAGCCTTGTCGCACTGGGAACCGGGGCGGCGTGGACTTATTCCGTAGTCGCGACCTTCCTGCCTCAGGTGCTGCCTGACGGTGTGCGCGCCGTCTATTTCGAAGCAGCGGCGGTTATTGTCGTTCTGATCTTGTTGGGTCGCTGGCTTGAAGCGCGGGCCAAGGGCAAGACCGGTGCAGCCATTCAGGCCCTTCTTGGTCTGCAGGCAAAGACAGCCAGGGTCCTGCGTGACGGGCAGGCGACCGAGGTTGACATCAAGGAACTGCGGATCGGCGATCAGATCCTCGTGCGTCCCGGTGAAAGGCTGCCTGTCGATGGCGAGGTCACAGAAGGATCAAGCAACGTCGATGAAAGCATGATCACCGGTGAACCCCTCGCCGTGCCAAAGGCTGCTGGCGAACCGGTGACCGGCGGCACGGTGAACGGCACCGGGAGCCTGACCATAACGGCGACGCGAGTCGGGGCGGATACCACGCTGGCGCAGATTATCCGCATGGTCGAAGATGCTCAGGGGGCCAAGCTGCCGATCCAAGGCCTAGTGGATCGCGTGACCATGTGGTTCGTGCCTGCCGTTCTGGTTCTGGCGCTTGCGACTGTGGTTGTCTGGCTGCTGGTCGGTCCCGATCCGGCTCTGACCTTTGCGCTTGTGGCGGGTGTCTCCGTTCTGATCATTGCGTGCCCCTGCGCCATGGGGTTGGCCACGCCCACCTCGATCATGGTGGGGACAGGACGCGCGGCTGAGATGGGGGTGTTCTTCCGCAAGGGAGATGCGCTGCAACATCTGGATGAAGTTGGCGTTGTCGCATTGGACAAGACCGGGACGGTCACGCAAGGGCAACCCAGTTTGACAGACCTCATCACGGCCGACGGCTTTGACCGGGCAGAGACACTCGCCCTCATCGCATCTGTCGAGGCGCAGTCTGAGCACCCGGTGGCAGAGGCCATTGTGCAGTCCGCAAAGAGCGAAGGCCTGTCCTGGCCCGATGCGACGGAATTCCGGTCCGTGACCGGCTACGGTGTCGAGGCGCTTGTCCAGGGCCGCAAGGTTCATGTCGGTGCGGATCGCTTCATGGTGCAGCAGGGCATTGACACCAGCCCGCTGGAAGACCGCGAAAGGGCCTTGGCCGAAAAGGGACGCACCGCGCTTTATGCTGCGGTGGACGGATCCCTGGCGGCCGTGATTGCCGTGGCAGACCCGGTCAAATCCTCCAGCGCCGAAGTGATCGCAGCTCTGCATGATCGAGGGATCAAGGTCGCGATGATCACCGGAGACAAGAAGGCCACGGCAGATGCCATCGCCCGCGAGGTCGGGATCGACCATGTCATTGCAGGGGTGTTGCCGGATGGAAAAGTCGCCGCCCTGGACGAATTGCGGCAAGGGAACAGCAAGATCGCCTTTGTCGGAGACGGCATCAACGACGCGCCAGCGCTGGCCCATGCCGATGTCGGCATCGCCATCGGAACCGGCACGGATGTCGCAATCGAAAGCGCCGACGTGGTGTTGATGTCGGGCGACCTGCGCGGCGTGGTGAATGCCATCGACGTGTCGCGCAAGACCATGCGCAACATACGGCAGAACCTTATCTGGGCCTTTGGCTATAACGTCGCGCTGATCCCTGTGGCGGCGGGCGCGCTTTACCCGGCCTTTGGATTGCTCCTGTCGCCGGTGTTTGCCGCCGGGGCCATGGCGCTGTCCTCCGTGTCGGTTCTGACCAACGCGCTGCGGCTGCGACGGATCAAGGCGACGATGTCGGAACAGGATCCGCCCCACGACGCGGAGACGAAATTCGCAACGCAGCCCGCAGAATAGGAGACAGGTGTGAACATCGGAGAAGTATCAGAACGCGCGGGTTTGCCAGCGAAGACAATCCGCTACTACGAAGACATCGGCCTTGTCCGGCCTTTGCGCAGCGACAACGGCTATCGCGCCTTTCGCGACAGCGACATCCACAAGCTCGCATTTCTCGGTCGCGCCAGGACGTTCGGGTTCTCGATCGAAGACTGCCGCACGCTGCTTGATCTCTATGAAGATGAGACGCGGGAAAGTGCACAGGTCAAGGCTGTCGCTCAAGAGCATCTGGCCGCCGTTGACGAAAAAATCGCCCAGCTCAAGTCGATGCGAGAGACCCTGGCTCACCTCGTTGACGCCTGCCAGGGCGATCACCGCCCCGATTGTCCAATCCTGAAAGATCTGGCCAAAGACCCGTAACGCACGATGCCTGGGCCAGACATTTATGGGGTTTCATGCCGTTTCGATATATCGTCTTGAAACCCTCCAGCGCTGGAATGTTGTTCCTCCACAAATAGAATCCATGATGGAGAGATCAGATGTCTGAAGATGCGATCGGGAAATCTCGTGGCGGGTCCGACACCCGTTCAAGTGAAGGTGCAGCACATTCGGGAGGCCATTCAGGTTCATCCTATGGCCGGTTTCTGGCGATGGTCGGCACATCGACTGCGATCATGTTCGGCCTGATGTACATCAACTCGTACTCCTTCGAACATGTCTACTGGAGCGAAACCCGATTTTACATGACGTTCATCATGGGCGCGACGATGGCGACCGTGATGCTCCTTTTCATGTTGAACATGTACAAGAACAAGGGCGTCAACGCCGCGATCATTCTCGGGTCTGTCGTGATGTTCGCCGGCGCGCTCTGGCTCGTGAGAAGCCAGGAGACCATTCAGGACGAAAGCTGGATGAGCGCGATGATTCCGCACCACTCCATTGCGATCATGACAAGCGAACGGGCCGAGCTGACAGATCCAAGGGTCGAGGCGCTGGCTTCGGAAATTGTGACGGCGCAAAACCGCGAAATTTCCGAAATGCGTTTCCTCATAGATGACATTGAGGCAAATGGCGAAGCCGGTCCTGAATGGCCACTTGGTGAAGCGGACGGTCCGGCTGAAATGGAGGGGCTTCAAGAAGCGATTGCAACCCCGGTGATTGCCGGAATCCGTCCTGCACCGCTCAAAGCCGAAGAAATAACACGCGCACTGGGGTCCGACGGACAATGCCGTTTCATTCGCGCCGTGAACGCCGATCCCATTCTGGTCACGGACGGGGCGGGGAACGGCGTCGCCAAGATATCCGGATCGCTGGTCAACTTCACGTCGCAAGACACAGTGACGTCCGGTGGCGTCCTGTCTGCCGATGGTGGCCAATTCACGCTGGCGCCGGGTGACGCGGACGGTGAAGACGCCACCCTGCTGTTTGAATTGACGGGAGAGACGCCTCTGACTGTCGGATTTACCGGGTATTGGACCTGCAACGGTTAAAGGATTTAAAGGAACGCGTCATGACGAGAGAGGCAAAATCCACCCCGAAGACGGCGGTTTTGTACCGAATGGTGATGGAGGAGCATGTTTGTCCCTATGGGCTGAAAATCGAAGGACCTGCTTGAGCGGGAGGGGTATTCGATTGAGGACCGGCCTCTGAACACCCGCGAGGAAACGGATGCTTTCATGGAAGAACACGGTGTCGAAACGACTCCGCAGACCTTTATCGGCAATGAAAGAATTGGTGGCTATGACGCGCTGAGGGAATTTTTCGGCCAGGACGTAAAGGATGACGACGAGACGACTTATCAACCCGTCATTGCGATATTCGCGGTCGCATTCCTTATGGCGCTTGGTCTCAGTTGGGCGTTTTACGGTTCGATCCTGACGCTGCGGGCATTCGAGTGGTTCATCGCGATCTCGATGAGCTTTCTTGCTGTTCAAAAACTGCAGGACGTCGAGACGTTTTCCACGATGTTTCTGAACTACGATCTGCTTGCCCAGAAATGGGTGCGCTATGGCTATGTCTATCCCTTCGGCGAAGCACTTGCCGGTATTCTCATGGTCGCCGGTGCCTTGGTCTGGATCAGCGCGCCTGTTGCACTGTTCATCGGTACGGTCGGAGCGGCTTCAGTTTTCAAGGCCGTCTACATCGATAAGCGCGAGATCAAGTGCGCCTGCGTGGGCGGCGGTTCAAACGTGCCGCTGGGTTTCGTGTCCCTGACCGAAAACCTGATGATGATATTCATGGGCGTCTGGATGTCGGCGCGTGCGATGGGCCTCTTTTAGGCCTAACCATCCGTTTTCAAAGCGGTCACAGGGTCGCCAAGTGCAGCCCTGCTCAGCGCGTCGAGAACGGCTTCGGACGTCAGAACCTCGGACAGGATGATCCCGTCTGGCGCGTTTGGCCCGTAGACGATGTTGAACGGGATGCCAAACCTGTTGTGGCTTTCCAGATACCGGGAAATGTCAGTGCTGGGCCTAGTCCAGTCTGCCCGCATCGCAACGACATTATCACCCCGCAGTTGGTCGACCACGGGCGCACGGTCCAGCACCAGCGTCTTGTTGGCCTTGCACGTCAGGCACCAGTCTGCGGTCACGTCGACAAAGACGGTTTTTCCCTGCGACACCAGTTTCGGTATCTCGGAGCGATCGAACGCGACCCAGTCCTGGCCCACCGCTCTCGTCTGCGGCGGGATTGTCAGCGCCGTCGGCACCAGAAGGCTGAGAACAGCAACCACCACCAGCGCTGTCGGGCGCGTCAATCTGCCCGGCAAACGTATTGTTGCGAGAAGAATGAAAAGGCTCGTCATAAGCAGCACGGTCATGGCCACCCGGCCACCCGCCACCCCTATCAGTACCCAGAGCAGCCAGATCGCGGTCCCGGCCAGAAGACCGGCAAGCACCCATTTGACGACAACCATCCAACGTCCCGGCCTGGGCAACAACCGGACCAGACCAGGCTTCCCCGCCAGAACCAGATAGGGCAGGGAGAGCCCAAGCCCCAGAGCCGTGAAAACGAGAATGACATCAATCGGGCGCCCGGACAGGGCAAAGGCAACCGCTGTCCCCAAAAACGGGGCCGAGCAGGGCGTGGCCAGCACCGCCGCGAAGGCGCCTGTTGCAAAATCTCCGCCATACCCGTCGCGACCGCTTGATCTGGCCAGCCGTGACTGCAACCCGGAGGGCAATGAAACTTCGAACACCCCGAACAGATTGGCAGAGAACACGGCAAGCACCAGAAACATGACGGTCAGGAAAACAGGGCTTTGGAATTGCAGGCCCCATCCAACGGTGACGCCGACGGATTGCAGAACCAGAATGATTGCGGCGAGGGCCCACATGAACACCAGAACGCCAAGCGCCGACATCAGGAACCCATTCCGGACCTCGTGCGCTGGCTTGTTTCCATGATTGAGAACCGATGTCAGCTTGATGGACAGGACAGGCAGAACACAGGGCATGACATTCAGGATCAGACCGCCAAGAAAGGCAAAGGCCGCAATCGCCAGGATTTGCGTCAGATCCGGCAGGTTCGCCATAACCTCGAATGGTGCACCCGGGATGCGGTCTGACCAAGCGGGCTGCGCTGTCACCGCGCGTGATCCATCGGTCAAAGTCAGTTGCAGGGGCGGCGGATCCTCCCCTTGCGCGAGAAGAGGCAGCTTGGCCCAAAGGGCTGTTCCCGCATCATCGGTTCGGATGTCCGGTTTGCCAAAGGTGAATTCCGGCCCCAGTTCCGGAAAGATATCCGGCTTCACAAAGGCATTCGCACTGCGCGCCGTCACATAAAGCGCATCATCCGCGATCACCGCCGTTTCGACAATGATGT
Source organism: Sulfitobacter sp. OXR-159 (assembly GCF_034377145.1). NCBI lineage: Bacteria > Pseudomonadati > Pseudomonadota > Alphaproteobacteria > Rhodobacterales > Roseobacteraceae > Sulfitobacter > Sulfitobacter sp. OXR-159. The sequence continues at coordinate 43,588 of NZ_CP139712.1, read as the reverse complement.
CGCTCTCTTCGGGACCAAGCGGCACCCGCTGGGCATACTCCGAAATCAGGCCCGCCGCCTTCGCGTCAATCCCGGTGCCCGCCGGAATTGTCAGTGCGAGATCGAAATCATGCGGCACACAGACAGTCGAGCACGCCAGCAATGAAACACGCGCCTGCAATGTTGCGGACTGGCCCGCAGTTTCGAGAACTGCCTGAATGGGCAGGACGACACGGGTCTTGTAGCCAAAATTCTCGATGCCGAATGCCGTGAAGCGCTCAGGCGCGGGCCAGAGCATCTGTGCGCTCACCAGATTTTCCGATCCATCCCATGAAATTTCAGGCGGCAGACCCACCTCGCCGGGCGAACGCCAATAGGCTTTCCAGCCCTCGGCCAGCTCGACATCCAGGCCAAGGGAAAGGGTTCTGGAGGTTTCCGCGACCCCATTTTCAACGGAGATGAGCCGGGCCGTGATTGTTGAATTCTCGTAGGTATCGCTCGATGCAGCAAAGCCCATGGAGGCCCAAAGGCAAGCCATGAGAAGGAAGAATAGGCGCAACGTGGTTCGCATCATCTTTTGGCTCGCTTCCACCCTTGTCCCGAGATCGAAATCCGAAGCACCTCTATGGCTGCATCTCCCGGTTGGTCAACTTTACAAACGGATACAATGTCGTTTGTGAAGCCATCCCGCTGCGAGAATAACGCGACGAAGTCCGCGTTCGTAGCAGGAAGGCCAATAGAAGCTTTTTTCTTCATTGAACATTTCAATCGCAACCGCGGCCTCCAACCTTCCAGCGCTGGAAATTGAAACCAAATGCGGATGACTTAGTTGAACGCTTAGCAATTGAGAGAAGGAAGAAGAGGTGTTGTCACATTAACGGTCCTGAGGTTGCTGGTTCATTGATCTGGGCGTAGGCGGTGTCGATGCAGACACAAAAGATCAGCTACAAACGCCACCGGTTTCCGCCTCAGATCATCGCTCATATTGTCTGGCTTTACGTCCGGTTCAACTTGAGCCTGCGCGAGGTCGAAGAGCTGATGCTGGAACGTGGCGTCGACGTTTCGTATGAGACAATCCGGCGCTGGAGCGTCAAGTTCGGCCCCCTGATCGCCCACGTTCTACAGCGACGGCAGCCGCGCCCCGGCGATGTCTGGCATCTGGACGAAGTCGTTGTGAAGATCGCGGGTCGGTCATACTGGCTCTGGCGCGCGGTCGACCAACACGGCTTTGTTCTTGAGGAAATTCTCCAATCGAGACGAGACAAGCGCGCCGCAAAGCGGCTTTTGGTCAAGCTGATGAAACGTTGGGGCTTCGTGCCAAAAAGGATCATTACGGACAAGCTGCGCTCCTATGGTGCCGCAAAGCGCGAGGTCGCGCCTGGCCTTGATCATTGGTCACACAAGGGACTCAATAACCGCGCAGAAAACAGCCACTTGCCCTTCCGAAAACGAGAGCGGGTGATGCAAGGCTTCCGATCGCCGGGTGGATTACAACGCTTCGTATCTATGAAGTCTGCAACCCGCAATAGTTTCTCTGTCCCAGCCCGCCGCCGCTCTGCGCTCACCATCCGCTACCATCGGCTCGAAGCATTCGAGGCGTGGAAATCCGCGGCACAGGCCGCTTGATCAACGAACAGCTTGCCAACTTGCAAATTCGGCGAGTTAACGTGACAACACCCTTGGTTTTCATGTATGAGGGACAAGCTCGCCTCTACTGAGGAAGCTTGGAAACAGGACAATCTCGGCTTTCGATCCGTGGCGCAACTGATGGCAAGGTAGCCAATTCTCGCCTCGAACTTTCGCCGAAAATTTTGCGGTGATGAGATGTTATGAGCAGTCATCAAGATAACCGGCAGGCCAATCTGACGCGCGGCATCCGGGTCGAGATCGCCAGCCTCGTCTACAACATCATCGAGGTCGTCGTATCCGTCACCGTGGGACTTCTGACCGGCAGCGCAGCGCTGGTGAGTTGGGGCCTCGACAGTACGGTCGAGGCCACCTCGGCTGCGACTCTGATCTGGCGCTTGAAGAGTGAGGTGGACGGTGCCGACAAGCGCACGGTCCTGCACCGCAAGAAGGTCGCGCTCTACGTGGTTGCCTGTGCCTTCTGGATCGTCGTCGCGGCGATCCTCTACGAGGCGGTCTCCGCCTTCATTTCGCAGAAGGCGCCGGGCTTCAACTGGTGGGGTATCGCGATTCTGGGTGCTTCGCTCGTGGCCAACCCGTTCCTCGCCTGGGGCAAGTATCGCTACGGCAAGCGGCTCGATGCGCCCGCCCTGAAGTACGATGCCAAGGACACCATGATCTGCCAGTATCAGACGATCGTGGTGTTGGCCGGGATCGGTCTGACGCAATGGATGGGCTGGTGGTGGGCCGACCCGGTGGCGGCGCTTCTGATCGTGCCCTACGTTGCATGGGAGGCGTTCGAGGCCACGAAGGATGCGCGGTCGGTCGATCCGGACGAGGGCGAAGCTACTGCCGAGGCCTGACGTTACGCATGATGAACCGAGATTTGGGCATGGGCGGCAGTTCTCCGGTTTCCAGATCCAGATCCTGATCCGGCACTTCGTAGTCGATGGCGTTCACGAAGAAACTGCAAAACGCCTTCATCTGGCTGATCGCGATCCACTCGCCCGGACAACGGTGGTTCCTGTGGTGATCGCCACCGCCCTGCGGAATGAACTCGTAGGGAGTGACCTCCCGATCGTGAAACCGCTCGGGCCGGAACTCTTGCGGCGCGTCCCACGAACGAGCGTCGGTATTCGTGCCGTAGAGGTCGAGCAGAACCCTGTACCCTTTGGGAAAGCGATGTCCGCGCCACTCGAAATCGCTCTTCACCCGTGCCGCAACCGCGGGAAAGAACGGATACAGACGGCGGACCTCTTGCACGAAAGGTTCGAGCTGTCCCTCGTCGTCCTTCAGCTTTTGCCGCCACTCGGGATGCCGATGTAAAGCATGCGCCGCCTGAACTATGAACACGGATACCGCGACGGTCGGGCGCAGGACATTCAACAGCTCTACGGCGGCCACCCTGGGGGTCAACAACTCCCCATCGAGATCGCGCCATGTCGCGATGATATGAAGGGCACTTTCCTGCGTCGGCTGAAGCTCACCATCGCGGACCTGTTGGATTAGCCGTGCTGCCCATTTTTCCAGGCGGTGGCGCGCCAGACGCGCGCGCCAGTGTTTGGGGCCAAGGGCCCCGGCGTCCTGAAAAAGCGCTGTAAGCTGCGCCGTTCGGGTCGCCACCTCAGCTTCATTAAGCGGCACCCCGGCCCAGGCGCAGGCAGCTCTTGTGAGCATTTCGCGCACTTCGTCATAGAGGACGACCTCGTTCCTCGCCTCCCAGTCCGGCGCATAGTTGTCCAACATGTGAAGCGACGTGCCCTCAAGCGCGGCGATCCGCTCGGTCCCCATGAGTGACATGAACATCTTCTTGCGGTGCTGGTGGGCAGCGCCGTCCAATCCCTGAACGCCGCCTTCTCCCAGCAGGGACTTCTGTATGCGGCCTGGCATCGAGCCTGCGCGGATCAGCCGGTCTTCCCGATAGAAGGCTTCTGCCGTCGCCGCGCCGGTCATGCAGATCGTCTCTTGAAGGAGGATGCGGGTTTCGAACAGGTCTGTGTCGAGTGCGCGGCAGGTCTCCGAAATGAACCCATATGGGTTGCGCAGCAGGGCAAGTGTGCTGTCAAAGCCTTTCGCAGATGGTATGCCGAACATGGGTTACACCCCCGTTGTGTTTTCCTTGCGTTGACCCTGACCAGGCTTGTCCGTCGCAGAGCGGAAGCTGTCCCAGAACAGTAGGGCCGCGCCGCAGAAAATCGCCACATCCGCAAGATTGAAGGACGGCCAGTGGTATGTTCCGTAATGGAAATCCAGAAAGTCTGGGACGGCCTGATAACGCAGCCGGTCGAGGACATTGCCGAGTGCGCCGCCGATGATCAGACCGAGAGCGGCAGCCGTCAGCCTGTCCGGCGCGCGCCACAACCAGATCAGCAGCCATAACACGATCACGCCAGCAAGCGCGATGAGACCCCACCAAGGCACGATCCCGCCCAGCATACCGAAGCTGACTCCATCGTTCAGAACCCGCACGAGATTGAGAAAGGGTAGAACCTCGACGCCGCCCTCAAGCGCAGGTGTGTTCAGGGCAAGCGCCTTGGTGCCCTGATCGAGGGCGAACGCCGAGATGGCGCAAACTCCGCCTAGAACGCGGCTGTTCATGCAGTCGTCTTCAGATCGGCCCGCGCATCGCGAATGATCGCCCAGGACGAGTGCAGGAATAGCCCGGCGATACCGAAGGCAACGATAAGGTCGGGCCACGCGCTGCCCAGCCAGGCCACAAGACCGGCGGCAACGACAACCGCCGCATTGCCGATGGCGTCGTTGCGAGAGAAAAGCCAGACGGCCCGCATGTTCGCGTCGCCCTTGCGGAACGGCAGCAGCGGCAGAACGGAGATGACGTTGACGACAAGGGCAATCATGCCAAGCAGGCCCATGAGACCCGCATCCGGCGTCGTCCGTTCGAAGACCCGGACGATGGTCGTGCCGAGGACGCCGAGACCGAGGAGCCCGAGGAAGATGCCCTGGATCAAGGCCGACCGTGCCCGCCAGGCGAGGCTCCAGCCGATGGCCAGCAGGCCAAGGAAGGTGATCGCGCCGTCGCCGATGAAATCGAGCGCATCGGCCTTCACGGCCTGTGACCCGGCGATGAACCCGCCGATCATTTCAACGACACCGTAGCCCACGTTCAGGATCACGACGATCCAGAGCGCGCGTCGGTAGGCCGGGTCCTGATGGGCGGGATTCGGCGGAATGTCTCCATCGCCCTCGATCCGGTCGAAGCCGTAGCCGGTCACCGCAACGGCCTTTTCGATGTCCGGCAGGCGCCCTTCGGGTGCAGCCAGTGTCATGATGTGGGTTGCGGCCGACACTTTCACATCGCCGGGCGCTACCCCGGCCGACTGTGCCGCCCGCTCGATCTGTGCAGCATCCTTCGCGCAATCCATGCCGGAAACCCGGTATCGAAACAATGGCGCATCTGCTATCTCGTTGTCTGTGTTGGCCATGATCGCGGCTTTCCTGCTAAAGTGGATAGAAGATTCTATATATCAGCGAGAAATGATATGGCGCAAATCGTTATGGAAGACAAGACCACCACTATTGAACAGCGCGCGAAATTGCTTCGCGGCTTCGCAGATACCAGTCGTTTGACGATTCTGGACGCCTTGGCAAAAAGTCCGTTCGTCGTTCAGGAGCTCGTCGCGCACACGGGACTAACGCAGCCCAATATCTCCAATCATTTGCGATGCCTGCTGGAGTGCGGGCTTGTCGCCAGCGATCGAGATGGACGGTTTGTTCGCTACCGTATCAGCAATTCACGTATCACAACGCTATTGAGCGATGTAGATGCTCTTCTTGATGTCGTCGCAGAAGGGGTTGAGGCTTGTGACAACTATCGCGAGACGTGATTCAAGATGTCGTGGCCTTCGGCCAGGTCGTTACATCGCTCCGGTTTGGTCGTTCTTTAGATGTAGTTCTTTCGACGTGAGACACAGTCGAGATGTTACCGCGAAGGTTTTTTCAACCAATGGCGAACATCGGCCCCGCACCCAGAATACCGGATAGTCCTGCGGTGACGGGCCACGACCGAATTGCTGGCGGACTGGTCTGTTCTTGTCTAAGTAAGAACACGAAAGCCCCGGTTCGACCTCAATATTTCTCTTGAACCTACAGTAGCTTTAGGAGTTAGGGCCGCAGACGAAGAACGGCATTCGAGTCAAACAGGCCATACTGCTTCAGGCTTTCCTTACTGAACGGCAGAGTGGCCTTGTTTAAGCTTAGTTTGCCTACCTAACGTTGAAGGAGTAAGAATGATGCTGACAAGACGACATTTTCTCCAGACCAGCGGTGCGCTGTTTTCTACTCCAATCGCTGGCCCGCTACTGGCAGCCACCCGGCCCACCAAGGAGGAGAAGGCCGCCTGGGACGCGCAGGTCACACCTCCCGCTTTTGATCCAACTACGTCAAACCCGTGGGGCCTGCACCCGCGCTTTTTGCCCCAGCGGGTGGACGCTAAGGACGGGCTTGTTCCGGGAGACGTCCACGTCGATGCCGTAGCGCGCTACATCTATCACATCGAAGAAGGGGGAACTGCGATGCGTTACGGTGTGGCGATCGCCCGTGGTAACCTGTACGAGCCCGGCACGTATACGATCCAGCGAAAAGTGGAATGGCCAAACTGGACGCCGACCCAAAACATGATCGCACGCGATCCCGAGCTCTATGGCCCGGTTGCCGACGGTGTTGACCCTGGCCCAGAAAACCCTCTTGGTTCGCGGGCGCTTTACCTTTTTGAAGGCAACCGAGACACCTATCTACGCATTCACGGGACGCCCGAACCAAGAAGCATCGGCGGGCGCGCGAGTTCGGGGTGTGTCCGCATGGTCATGGCACATATCAACCATCTATACCCGAACGTCAAAACTGGTTCGACGGCGTTCCTGTATTCGGCAGAAGAAAGCGTGACCCCGCGAACGTGATCTACGCCCACCCAGTTTGCACTGGTCAATATCTCACGCCGAACGCGTAGTGCAGATCGGGTTGCCACCTATTGAGCAGAGCGGCACCAGTGTCGTTTTTGCTGGACCGCTGTGCTCATGCCAGTAACACCCATCCTCGGAACGAAGCCGAGCTGTAGTGGGGTCCTGACTAGGGGCAGCTAGGTTAACGATTTGTTCGGGAAGGTTTCCAACCGCGTCTACCCGGACAGACTTGTGGCTTGAAGCTACAGTAACTGTAGTAACTACATTTCCTTGGAAGCGATTCGAGGAGATACCTGATGTCCCTTGCCGACCTTTTCCGACCTGGACCGAAGAGAAACCAGCGCTCCAAGTACTGAATTATCCAAATTGTGGCTGCTGCACGGCTCGCGCGAAAACTCGCCACTCAGCGCGCTGAAAGGAACTTGAACACCCGTCTTTCGGTTTCCACCCTAGTAACCAAAACAAGGAGTAAGATCATGCAAGTTCACGAAATCATGACCAGCAATCCAACATGTTGTAGTACCGACACTACGATTCAGGAGGCCGCAAAGCTGATGGATGAAAAGTCGGTCGGCGCGATTCCCGTGATCAATGACGCCGGTGAGCCGGTCGGCATCATTACGGACCGCGACATCTGCTGTGGTGCCGTCGCAGAGGGAAAGGCAGCCGACACGCCGGTTTCTGACGTCATGTCGGATGACCTCCTGACAGTCTCACCTGATGAGGACGTTAAAAGCTGTTGCAGCAAGATGGAAGAAAAACAGGTGCGCCGCAGCGTGGTTACAGACGAAAGCGGCAAATGCTGTGGGATCGTGGCTCAAGCGGACGTGGCACGGGAAGCCGACGGCGCGGAAACAGCCGAATTGGTACAGGAAGTGTCGCAGCCAGAGAAGAGTTCTGGCTGCTGCTGACCCAATGGCACATGGGATCCCGAGTGACCGAACCTGTTGCGAATAAGTCCGGTCTGGCTGCACATGTTGAAAGGAAGTCAAAACGCGGCGCTTGACCGCGTTTTGATCTGCCGAACAGATAGGAAGTTGCCTGATGGCCCACGATCACGCCCATATCGACCTCGAGTCCGGCGACCGTCGAGTCTCCATCTCCATCTGGGCCAACGGTCTTCTGACCGTCGCGCAGATTGTCGGCGGCATCCTATCCGGCAGCCTCGCACTGATCGCGGATGCTCTGCACAATTTCTCGGATATGGCATCGTTGGTGATCACCTTTGCCGCTCGGAAAATCGCGCGGCGGCCTGCGGACGCGCGCATGACCTTCGGCTATGGGCGGATAGAAATTGTCGCAGCGCTCATCAACTACACGACCCTTATCCTGCTCGGCTTCTACCTGATCTACGAGGGTGGCATGCGCATGATCGACCCGCCCATCTGTGGCAGATGCAGGAGCACAAGGCGGCTTTGGACTGCCACATCGTGCTGACAGCGGACGGCTGGCGTTAAATCGAAAATATCAAGACGGCAATCAAGGACCGGCTGAAGGACGATTTTAGCATCGGTCATTCGAGTTTGGAATTTGAGCACGAAGACCGAGCCCATGAGAACGCCGACCTTTACGGTCACGGCAGGCCGGAAGAAGACGAGAAAAACCATGTTAACCAAGACACTGGCTGATCATGACGAGATGATTGCCCTTGTCGGCGAAGGCAAGCTGAGCGAAAGCGATCTGAAACGGATGCACGTCCTGCTTCAGTAGCGTCTGCAAGAGACAAGCAAGCTAGGGCCGAGACCTCAATCTCACGAGGTTCGAAGCCGGCGCATAGTCGCGTTTGGCTCTGTGAATCTGGCCTACTAGGTCAGATAAGAAGATGGTTCCGCGGAGAGGGGTGAGCCTAGCCGGAGGCAATCAATCGGCAAGCTGGATCGTGATCTAGTCCTCCCGCTTCTAAGAACGATTAAGAGGAGGAAGACCTTAAATGGACCCAAAGTTTTCGAAATCCGGCGCTACGTGGGGATATATCCTTTCCGCCCAAGGTAGGCCGTCCGCCAAACGGCAGCGACAAGAAATTTCGCTGCATGGGGTAATTGAACAGGTTTGGTGTGACCAGTTTGAAGGGCAAACTACGCGTCCTCGAAAGCATCTCATCCAACGAGAGCAACTGCTGCTGTCGCTAAATCAAGGGGATAAGGTCGTTGTGACGGCACCAGAATGCTTGGGATTGTCAGAACGTGACGTGAACTGGTTCTTGACAGAACTCGCCATTCGCGGCGTGCTTCTGTTGGTCCATTCCGGAACCATTGTTGTTGATCCGGGTGGATCGAAAAGAGACCTAGCTGCTGTAGTTGGCCGATTTCACAGCAAACTGCGGGCATGACACTGGAACGCGGAGAAACCGCTCAACAGCAATTTCCGCCAGCTTGAGATCATTATGAGGTAAAATGATGACCGAGCATTCTGTATTCACCTGATTTAGGTCATGCCAAGCGAGGATCATCACAGCTCCGCTTTCAGCAGCATAGGATTGCAAAGCCTCCGATACCTCGTATTGGAGGCAAAGGTCGAGCGCGGAGGTGGGCTCGTCCATGAGGACAACCCGCGGCCGCGTCACCAGCGACTGTGCGATCGATACGACCTCACGTTGCCCGCCTGACAGTTCCGGCAATTGCCGCTCAGCAAGAGCGGTGATGCCCAATCTGGCCAATACGTCGTTCACGGCCGTTAGCTCGGAAGTAGAAAGGCGTCAACCGCTCCCACCGCGCTTCAGCGCGAGTATGATGGATTCGTAGACCGTCAGCGCTGCATTCATCCCCGTATCCTGCGGCATGTAGCGCAAGTCCTCCGTGGCTGCATCGCTGAAGCGCACAGTCCCTGCCCCCCGCATCTGTCCTGCGATGCGCCGAAACAGCGTGGACTTACCAGCCGCATTTGCCCTCACAAGAGCCGTCACTGCCTCCTCGAATTGGCGGTGTTGTTGCCTTGCTGAGGACCTCATGCCGACCATAGCGCGCAACGAGGTTTTCAAGTTGCAGCGTCACCATGCTTTGCGCCCCTTGGTCAGAATAAGAGCGGCAAAGAAGGGAGCGCCCACCAATGCCGTGACATTGCCAATGGGCAGGACAGCGCCGAACAAGGCCTTCGAGAGCACAGATGTGGCCGAAAGGATCAGCGCGCCAGCTAGCATTGCTCCGGGCAAGAAGAAGCGTTGATCTTCCCCTAAAAGAAGCCGCTTCATAAAGAATATCTGGAACAACAAAATCATAGGGGAGGTCAAAGAGCCTCGCTGTCAGCGAGGCTCTCTCGATGTCGATCAGGACGGAGGTATCAGAAACAAGAACTTGCACACAGCGACTATGCCATGTGGTCCAAACGTTCTTCCAGTTCTTTTACTCGTATTTCGAGAAGCTCAGCCGCACGAGACAACCCAATCAACCCCTCGGAGAGGGCACGAAAGCACAACCTTTGAAAGCGGTCCGGTTCTTCTCGTTCCCAAGGAATGGAATTCGGCTCCTCGAACGGCTCATCCCGCCAACCTCGTTGCTTATAGACCTTGAAAAGGCGCGCAAATGTTGCCTGGTTGATGATCTCCAAATCCTTGCATCGATACGTCAGCGCTTGAATGCTGACGCCAAACCGATCCTTCAGACTAATGAGCTCACCAATGCTTATGTCCGTTCTGCGGGCACCAATCTCCTGCCGTAGCACTTCTGCCGGAACGAGGAACGCACCAGCAAATCGATTTGCGGCGCGTTCTGAATCGCACCCTTCGGCGACCTTAAGAACCATGTGGCCCAGTTCGTGAGCTAAACTGAAGCGCTTCCGTTCAGACCAGGTCTTCTTCTTGATCATGATCACCCGCGCGGAGTGATGCTCTTTTCGACGGACTTTGGCCGCAAGGCCATCGATCCGATCAACGTCCAGAGACAACACCTTGATCCCGTGCTCCTCGAGGAGTTCGGCAAGCATTGGAATCGGGTCATGACCAAGCTGCCAAGAGGCACGCATGTTTCGAGCCGCGTCCTCGGCATCACGAACATCGGTCACCCAGTAGGGCGCTTCGTGCGGGGCATCCCACTCCTGGCTCGAAAGATTCAGCAAGCTTTCGACAGCCAGGTACTTTTCAACCATATTGAGCGTCTTGGCTTCGATCGTCGCGATCTCCTTGGCCGACGAGCTGGCTGACTTGCGAAACTCTACGCCCTCCAACTCAAGCTCGTCATCGCTCAGTAGGAAATCCACAGAGACCTCGAGTGCTCGGGCAAGACTCAGCAGCACGCCCGATCCGGGCATGTCTTCATTGCGCTCGTACTTGCCTATGGCTTGAGCGGACACCTTGTTCTCCATGGCATCGGAAAGTGCACGGAGCGAAAGGCCAGATGCCGCCCGGGCTCCTCTGAGTCTCTTGCCAATCATAGCGTCCTCCCAGTGGGTGGTTTACATTTCACCCATATGATTGATTTTTTGTAAACTACAACGCTTTAAAGCGCGGCCTTTTGTCCCTATTTTGTAACATGAGGCCAAACGGAAGGCAAATTTGTAAACCTTCAAGTCACGCCAAGAAACGCTCAACAGGCAAAGAAACGAGAAAGCAGCCATGAAGATACCGTTTACGGGCGAGCTGACACCAAGGTTTCAGAGCATCGTCGTACTGCCTGATGGTGGGCTGGCTGAGCCAACCCTCGAAGAGCGAGGTGCATCATGAGACGTATCCTAAGCATCGATGGTGGCGGCATCAAAGGCACCCAACCGGCGGCCTTTCTGGCGGGTTTGGAAGAAGACCTGGACGAACCGATTGGCCGCTACTTTGACCTGATTGCGGGAACGTCAACCGGGGGTATTCTCGCGATCGGCCTAGCCCTCGGCATCAAGGCCAAGACCCTCCTCGAACTCTACGAAAATCGCGGGCCGACGATCTTCGGGCAAGCGGGAGACAAGAGCTGGCTCGGGCAAAAGGCCCGGGATGCGCGTGCGGCCTTCCGTCACTTGGTCAAGCCGAAGCACGAGGCATCGACGCTTAGGGACGAGCTCCACGCCGTCCTTGGCGACAAGCTCATCGGCGAAGCGGAGACCCGGCTGCTGATCCCGGCCTGGGATGCCGACCAGCGCAGCGTCTACATCTACAAGACGTCGCATCATCCGCGGCTCACAAAGGATTACCGGAAGCCGGCCCTCGACGCCGCGATGGCGACGTCGGCCGCTCCAACCTATTTCGCGCGTCACAAGACGGTGGATGATGTCGGGCTTCTCGATGGCGGCACTTGGTGCAACAATCCGGTAGGCGTCGCGACCGTCGAAGCGATTTCGATGCTCGGCTGGTCTTCGCAGGAATTGCACATCCTGAGCCTCGGCTGCGTCGACGAGGTCTACATGCTGCCTGAATCCCCCGGAAAAGCCGGCCTCGGGTTGAAGGCTCTCAGCCTTCTCATGGACGGTCAGTCTCGCGGTGCGCTCGGCATTGCCCGTCATCTGACAGGTGATCCGCATGACCGGACGGCTGTTCACCGGTACTCGCCGAGCGTGCCGGACGGTTTCTTTTCCCTCGACGACACCACCAAGATCCAGAGGCTCAAGGGGCTTGGCGCTTCGAGCGCCCGGCACGCGAGCCCCACCCTGACCCCCATCTTCTTCCAGCAACCTGCCGAGCCGTTCGTGCCCATGCATCAACTCGAACGGAACGCGGCATGAACCAGATCTTCTCGCACACCCTCACCGATACCGCCATTCAGCGGCGGGCGCAGGTCTTCACGATCCTCGAAGAAATCTGCCAGGAGCTGGAATGGACCCAAACCCAGTTCGAGAAAGCCCGAACCAGCTACGAGGCGGTCGCGGATTGGTTGGCCGGATCGAGCGACCCGATGCTTGCTTCCCTCCATGTCTACCTGCACGGCTCTGGCGCACTAGGGACCTCGATCAAACCGATCGGACGCGACGAGTTCGATGTCGACCTGATCAGTTTTATCCTTGGCCTCGGCCCAGAAATCGCACCGGCACGCCTAAAGGCTGCGATCGGCCAGCGCCTGCGCGAACACGCCTATTACGCGTCGATCCTGGAAGAAAAGAAGCGCTGCTGGCGCCTGAACTACGCCGGTGACTTTCACCTCGACATCTCCCCGACCATTGCCAATCCGAACTGCATGAACGGCGGTGAGCTGGTGCCCGATCGCAAGCTACGGGACTGGCATGCTACAAATCCTCGGGCCTATCGAGCCCTATTCGACGAAAGGGCGGCCCTGGTCCCGAGGATGACGCAGTCGATCATCGCGGCACAGCGCGATGCGGCGACGACAGAACCTTTCCCGGTACGTCAGTCCGTCAAGGGCATTCTGCGGCGGACCGTGCAGCTCCTGAAGCGTCACCGGGATCTGGAATTCCTGCATGTTCAGGAGGAGATCGCGCCGATCTCGATCATCATCACAACCCTGGCCATGCGATCCTACGAGATGTGTGTCAGGCGTCATGTTTTCGCCGACGAACTCGAGGTGCTGATCGACACGATCCGCCTGATGCCGGTCTTCATCGAGCGGCCTCTGGTAAATGGCCGCCAGATCTACGCGGTCTTGAACGAGACCACCAACGGCGAGAATTTTGCCGAGCGATGGAATGAAGAACCCGCGCGGGTCGAAGCCTTCTACAAATGGCATAGCAAGGCGCTTGCGGATTTTGAGTCCCTTCGTGACCTCGTCGGCCTAGACGCCATTGTCGGCTCCATGAAGGACAGCCTGGGTGACAAACTTGTTGCCCGAACAATGAACCGGCGGATGGACGCGCTGAACGAGGGGCGGAAGACGGGCGCTCTCGTGCTTGGTGCGGGTGTTGGCCTCACCACCCAACAATCGGCCGCTTCGACGCCCGTTCCCAAGAACGAGTTTTTCGGGGACTAGGCGCGATGGCGGGCTCGACCACAAGAAACCCGCTGACACTGCCCCAGCAGTACCTGTTCCTGCGGAAGTCCAAGACAGTAGCCGGCGAGGGGGTGCTCGGTCCGCGCCGGTTGGAATGGCATTTTCACGCACAACCTACGCCGCTTTCCCGGACGTACCAGGTCACCCTTGTCCTCGAAAGGGACGGGACGCCGGATGTTCGTGTCGTAGATCCTGCCCTGAGGTTGCTCGCCGGTGAACGCGACCTGCCGCATATCTACCATGACCCGGATCGGCTCTGTCTCTATCTGCCCGGGACCGGACAATGGGACGCCAGCAAACGTTTGGACCTCACCATCATCCCCTGGACCCACCTCTGGCTGATCTATTTCGAGGAATGGCTCGTGTCGGACGACTGGAAGGGCGGGGGAAAACACCCTGGAGAGGATGACCCAAACGAGGGCAACCGTGCGTTGCGCCGCAGCCTTCAACGACAACGTTAAAATCCGCTGTTATCCTCATTGTATGATGTGAACCAGGTTGGAACCGAGTGACTGTGGCGGATGGTCGTTTTAGACGTGAGGCAACGGCGGCGCATGATCCTGAGAACCACAGTAGGTCGGTTCGGTACTCAACAAACTCAAGTGCGTATCTACACCCTGTCAGCACAGAAAAAGGGGAACCGTGTCACCACGACTCCCCTATCGGTTTAGCTCGTTCAGTCTCAAACGCTAATCACGCGACCAGCGAGAGCCCAGCACCCGCGTCCTGCGGCTGCTCACTGCTGTCGATGAACGGGATGATCGAGAAGGTCTGCCCACCGCGCTGTTCTTCGTTCTGCACGGCGTTCACGCGCAGGTCGCCATCGGGCGTGTTGATCAGCAGCGACAGGTAGTCATTGCCCGTGCGGCTGCTTTTGGCCATCCACGCCGAGCCGACGCGGATTGGTTTACCCCGGGGCGAGCTGACCTCGATCCGGTAATCGGGGTGGGTCTCCTCGGATTTGTAGCTGTTCTCGATCAGCATGAACTCCAGATCGAACATCATGTTGGCGATGTAGCCGGTGAAGGCGTTGTCGGCGTCCATGGCGGTGAGCTCGCCCGAGATCGAGCCGGATTTCATCAGGCCGTTCGAGACCAGCGGGATGATCTCAAATTCGCCGCTTTGGGCCGCGCGCGCCTCTTTCGTCTGCACCGCGTTGACCCGGAACGGACCCAAGCCGACATCGATCTGCATCGAGATGTAGGGGTTGCCGCTGGTATTGCCGGTCTCGTTCCAGGCCGTGCCGATGCGCACCTTGCGGCCTGATTTGTTGACTGCCGTCACGTCAAAATCCGGGCTGCGTTCAGACATCTTGGCCCGCGCCTCCAACTGGATGGCGATGTCAAAGCGCCTCGAGTGGATCATGCCGGTGTACTGAGCGGCTTCGGTCTCGACATTGCGGGTGAGGGTTCCTGCGAACATGGGATGGTTCCTTTTGGATTGGCCGGTGCCTGACGTTTTTGCCAACGCATCCGGGATTGCTTTCTCGACCCCTTGAGGGATCACAAATCAGAAAGCCTGCTTTCCTTTCAGCCCCGCCCACGGGTCAAAGCTGCCGTCCGAGTGGGAATGCCCCCGCGCCTCCGGGTGCTACGCTCCTCCCCTGCCCGTCTGGTCTTGATTGGTTGCCCGGATTTTCTGCGGCGTCCTTCGATTGCGCGACGAAGAACTCCGTTTCTTTTCCGTTCAACCGGTGCCCGCCCCGGTCGGTCAGACCGATGCAGCTACCATTCGGCACATAGGTGATGAGGTACTGACCGAGCCGGTCCTTGTGGACAACGTAGCCGGTATTCGCCCAATGCAAGGTCTGGCCGGCATCAACGGCCGCCTTGATTTCATCGAGTTTCATGCGAACCTCCTCAAGAAGAATGGTGGGGAAACGACGCAAGAAGCCCGGTCGTCCAACTGGGCTTCCATGCAGCATTTGTTTGGCCAACGGCCGAGAGCTGTCAGGCACCTTGCGTGGCTTGCGTCGCGCGCGCCGCCATCCAATCCTTCAGGCCAAGAACCGTTCTTCCGGCGGCGACCTCGGAGGCCCAGGCAACCCTTGGGTCGCCGCAGGGCTCATCGCCGGAATGCCGGTCGATGTGGCCATTGGCCATCCATGGCTCAGGCTGTATCCGTCGCAGCCAGTCCGCCATGCTCGGGATGCGGCCCTGGCAGTCTTCACGGATATGCTGCTCGCCGATCCAGCGCACGGGGATGTCGCGGCCCGCACTATTGGTCAGTGTCAGGCCAAAAACCCGTTCGGCCTCGAACAGGCCTTGCGCATGGTGACGCATGGCGCGGTGCGTGAAGAGCGCGAGGTGCTCTTTCGAGGCATCGAACCAATCGTGCACAGACTGATAGTCAGACGGCACCCCGCCGAATTTCCGGGCAGAGCTTTCAGCATGATGAAGCGGATGGGCCATCTCAAAGCCCCTCGTCATAGCTGTGCGAGCATTCGACATAGCGGTCCGCGTGATCGAGGATGATGCTGTCTAGTGCTATGTCCCAGGTCAGCGTGCCATAGCCGCCCTCGTTGTTTTCGAACCCCGGGTGATGGTGATAGGCGAGCGACCAGGCGAAGTCGCCAACCTCTGTGGCAAGCGGCTCAGGCAGTTGGACCTCTGCAGGCTGCACCGTCACATCCTCGACATTGCCGGAGTCGCCATAGCCTTCGTATTCGGCAGTGACCCCGCTGATGCCAAGCGCACGTAGTTGCGCGAGCAGCTCCGTGCGGGATGCCTTCAAGGTGGTTTCACGCTCTGCGCGCCACTGAGCCGCCATTGCGGCATAGTCGATCTGGGGATTGGTCATGGGTCTGTCCTCTCATCTGAAGTTGGGGGGCTGAGCGTGGCATTGGTCTGCCCGCGCCCCGAAAGCGCAGACCGGTGAAATCCAGATCCGCGACGCCCGACCGGAAGCCCGCTTTGACTTTTCAGGCGGCTTGTTCTGCCGCTCTTGCGGCTCGCTGCCCCACGATCCGGGCCAGAATGCTTCCCGTGTCGATCCCGTCCCCATGCGGCAGGAACACCCGCAGCTGGAAGGCGATGATCTCAGTAAAGCAGCCCATGGCCTTGAGACCTTCAATCATGCCCCTGTCTACGCCGCACAACTCAAGGCGCATCTCGCCTGCGACACGGCGACGGGTCAGGGTGAGACCGCGGCCCAGATCGACAGGCGCGGTGGTGCCGAGGGCGGCGGTTAACATCTCCTGCGGTGTTTGCGGGTTGGAAACGAGGAAGCGGGCGCGCAACGCGGCTGCCCCTTCCTCGCTCAGCGTGCGCCCGATCATGGCGGTCGCCCCGTCCGGCGTGACGCGGTAGATGCGCTCATTCGTAGTCGGAATATCCTTCCAGATCGGCAGCAGCAGCCCGGTCAGCAGGTAGAGCTTGGTCGTGGTGGTTTTTGGCAGGGACGCAGCCTCGTCATCCCAAAGCCCTGCAAACTCGGGCCTTCCGATGTCTTCCCAGGCCGAAGAGACGAACCGCGTCTCCTCCAAGTAGTTCGACCCGTTTGGCCGCACCGCCTTGCGCATCAGCGTGACAATATCCTCATCGTACATCTGCATGGGGCGCGCCGAGATCAGCGCCGCGCGACCGGAGGCGCGATTGACCATCGGCAGCTTGTCGGGATTGCGCGATATGGCCGCTTCGGCGCCCAGGACATACACTGGGTCCGTCACCTCAAGTCCGATGATCCGCGTCACGGCGCCGGATTTCGGGCAGGTCCAGAGATCCTCCGTGGAGACCTGCTCGATCCTTTCGCCGCGCAGGGTTTCCACGCCGAGATCGAGCGTGCCCGCCGCGCGCGCCCGTTCAGTCTGATCAGCGATCCGGCGCATGAACTCGGCAAAGAGCGCGTTCTGCATGTGGATGGGAAGGGCAAGCACCCGGTTCAGAAACCGCTGGATCGGGGGAAGCTCCTCGAGAAGCACACCGTCCTTGTCGATCAGCCGCAGGGCGGTCCAGTCGGTGAAGTTCTCGTAGCTCATCGCCTCAGCGCGCCCGGCGGCAAGATCGGCGAAATACCCACGCAGCGCCGCCCGCGCGATCGGACTTTCGAGATTGTCCTCCTCCCGGAACATGCCCTGCGAGCCGGTCTCGCGCTGACCCTTCGTCAAGGCCCCCAGCTGGTCGAGGCGTTTGGCTATAGTTGAGGTGAAGCGTTTCTCACCATGCACATCCGAGGTGCAGACCCGGAAGAAGGGCGCGCTGACCTGGGCAGAGCGATGCGTGCGGCCGAGCCCCTGGATGGCCGCATCGGCGCGCCAGCCGGGCTCCAGCAGGTAGTGCCGCCGCCGTTTCTGGTTCTTCGCCGTTTGGGCCGCATGGTAAGATCGGCCCGTGCCGCCCGCATCGGAGAAGATCAGGATATCCTTTTCGCCGTCCATGAAGGCTTGGGTCTCGGAGGAATTGCTGCTGGCGGCGCGCTTCTCGATGAAGAGATGGCCATCTTCGGCCTTGAGTGGCCGGATCGAACGGCCCGTGACCTCCGCGACAGCCTCGTCGCCAAAGGCCCAGAGGATTTGATCGAGGGCCGAGGGGATCGGCGCCAGCGTCATCAACTCCATCATGGCCGCGTCACGCAAAGCGAGCGCCTCGCGCGAGACGACCAGCGCGCCAGTCTCATCGCGCAACGGCTCGGCCACCATGTTGCCGTCGATCTCGACCAGCTTTTGCGCATGGATCGGGAAGGCCTGTTCGAGGTAGCCCAGAACATAATATGCCGCGTCACCGTTATGCGGAGTTCGGGATTTCAACCTGTTGTTCTGCTGATTCATTTTCGGGTTTCCACTTTGGATAATCATGATGCCTCTGCTCTCAACCGCAGAAGGACATCCCCCATGAACTCCCCCTCCAACTCTCCGCTCGGCGGCCGTGCTGACGATCGGGAAAGCCTGCTTACGCGAGCCGCTTTCCCGCTTTATGCTGGACGGGACGGAAAGGATTGGGTGGAAACCGCGGTGGCAGAAAAGAGCAACATCGAGGCGGAAATGGCGCGGGTTCGAGCGCGTCTAGCCAATCTGGATGCCGAACGGCAGCAGCTTCAGCGCGAGATGGCGTCCCTCGAGGTTCGCCTCGCCGCTGAGCACGCGCCAGCCGTGAAACAGCCTTCCTTCGAGGACGCTCCGGTGACGAACAGTTCGCCGTCGCACGAAAAGGTCGATCTGTTCCGAAGTCTATTCGCCGGTCGGCCTGACGTGTTTCCTGTGCGGTGGGAAAACAGGAAGACCGAACGCTCAGGATATTCGCCTGCTTGTGCCAACGAATGGGTGAAAGGCATTTGCGGCAAGCCGAAGGTCAAATGCGGCGAGTGCCCACATCAGAAGTTCATCCCGCCGAATGAGTGCATCATGGAAAAACACCTGCGCGGTGATGATGGACGCAGCGGGGATTTTGTCGCGGGCGTCTACCCGCTGCTCCAGGGTGATACATGCTGGTTTCTTGCTGCGGATTTTGACAAGGCATCCTGGGCGGAAGACGCCAATGCGCTGCTGGAAACCTGCCGAGCAAAGGGAGTCCCTGCAGCGCTGGAGCGGTCGAGATCGGGCAACGGCGGTCATGTCTGGATCTTCTTCTCAGAACCCGTGTCCGCCCGTCTGGCGCGCCAGCTCGGATCGGTTTTGATCACGGAAACGATGGAAAGGCGGCCGGAGATTGGCTTTGCCTCCTATGACCGGCTGTTTCCAAACCAGGATATCATGCCGCTCGGCGGTTTCGGCAATCTGATCGCACTGCCGCTTCAGAACACTGCGCGCAAGGCTGGCAACAGCGTCTTTGTGGACGCGGGAATGCGGCCATTTGACGATCAGTGGGCCTTTTTGTCTTCCCTGCCGAGAATGTCGGCGTCAGCGGTGAGTGACCTCGTCGAAACGGCTGAGCTTTCCGGGCGGGTGTTGGGCGTGCGCATGCCGGTGGATGACGAACAGGCGAATGAGCCCTGGAAGATGTCTCCGTCACGCCACAGCACGCCACGACGTCTGGATGTGCCCATCCCGCAAACCATCAAGGTGACAGTCGCAGACCAGATCTATCTCGACCGGTCAGAGCTGCCTTCGGCCATGATTGCCCAACTGGTCCGACTGGCCGCGTTCCAGAACCCTGAATTCTATCGCGCCCAGGCGATGCGGCTGCCGACATTCGGCAAGCCGCGAATTGTGTCCTGTGCCGAACTGCATCCCCGACACGTCGCCCTGCCGCGCGGCTGCTTCGACGAAGCGATCGGGTTCCTGTCCGATCACGGTGCGACAGCCGACCTGGACGATTTACGTGCAGACGGAACCCGCTTGCCGGAGACGGTCCGCTTCCGTGGCGAACTTCGCCCGCCGCAAACGCGCGCGTTTGACGCCCTGGCCGAACATGATACCGGTGTGCTTGCCGCCACGACCGCATTCGGCAAGACGGTCGTGGCCGCGGCGCTGATCGCACATCGTGCACGCAATACACTGGTGCTGGTTCACCGCCGGGAACTGCTAAACCAATGGGTCGAGCGGCTGAAGTCCTTTCTGCAGATCGACCCGAAGCTGATCGGCACCATCGGCGGCGGCAAACGCAAACCTACCGGTGTGATCGACGTGGCGCTGATCCAGAGCCTGGTCCGCAAAGGCGAAGTAGACGACATTGTTGCCGACTACGGGCACCTTATCGTCGATGAATGCCATCATCTGTCTGCGTCAAGCTTTGAACTGGTCGCCCGCAGATCGAAGGCGCGCTACGTCACCGGGTTGTCGGCGACCGTCGCCCGAAAAGACGGACATCATCCGATCATCTTCATGCAATGCGGCCCCGTGCGCCATCAGGTGAGCGCCAAATCGCAGGCCGCCGAAAGCGGCATTCACCATCGGGCGCGTGAACGTCACACGAGATTCCGTTTGCCGGAGCCCCTCGCCATGGCGGAGCGCCCATCCATACCTGCAATTTATGCCGCTTTAGCGGAGGACCCTGCTCGAAACGATCTGATCTTCGACGATGTGCTGAAATCACTGGATGCCAAACGCTCGCCGATCGTGCTGACCGAACGGAAGGATCACCTCCAGTATCTTCAGGACCGGTTCTCCCGATTTGCGAAAAACATTATCGTGCTCCGCGGCGGCATGTCCGCAAAGGACCGGAAGGCCGCGCATGCGGGGCTGACTGTCGATGACGATGAGGAACGGCTGATCCTCGCGACAGGGCGCTACATCGGTGAGGGCTTCGATGATGCGCGGCTCGACACCCTATTCCTGACGATGCCGATCGCCTGGAAAGGCACGCTGGCGCAATATGTCGGCAGGTTGCATCGGCAGCATGACGGAAAGAAAGACGTCCTGGTGGTCGACTATGTCGACAGTTCGGTTCCGGTCCTGTCCAGAATGGCGGCCAAGCGACGAACAGGCTATCGGGCGCTCGGCTATGTGATGGAATAGCGCCCCGCCGGACGCGGGACGCCAAATGTTACGCGTTCAGTCAGGAACGCTGCGTGGCGATGGCCAATATCTGCATCAGCTTGTCCGAGGGTTCCCGGAACTTGCCCGGTTTGATCAACGGTGCGTGATGGGCATCCAAGAGCGCGAGCTTCTCGGTCGGGTCTGCGCGCAGATACATCTCCGTTGTCTGGATGCTGGCATGGCCGAGCCAGAGCGCGACCTTGCGGACATCGCCGGTTGCCTGAAGTGTATGCATCGCACAGCTGTGTCGTAGCACATGCGGGGTGACGTGCTTTGCGGCGATCGACGGCGCCGAGCGTTCAGCTGTCACCACATGCTGCCGGAGCCTGTAGGCGAACCCGTCCCGTGTCATCTGGCGACCATCACGGTTCAGGAATAGTTCCGGCCCCGCATCGCCTGGCCGGACAGCCAGCCACGCGCGAATGGCGGCTTGGGTCTCTTTCCAGAGCGGCAGAATCCGCTCCCGCCGACCCTTGCCAAGAATCCGCACGCTGGAAAACGAGCCTTCAGGAAAATCGCCCATTCGCACTGCGAGCAGCTCGGACGCCCTCAAGCCCGCAGCATAGGCCAGGTGCAGCATCGCCCGGTCACGCAGTCCCCCAAGCGTATAGCGGTTCGGTGCGGCAAGCAGGGCCTGGAGTTCTTCCCGGGTCAGGTAGTCGATGAGCCTTGTATCCGTGCGCTTGACGGGCAGGGCTCGGATCATCAGCGCCTGCTCGAGACAGGCCGGGTGGCGATGTTCGACGAAACGGAAGAACGATTTGATCGCCGCCAGCCGCGCGTTGCGGGACCGGACGGAATTGGCGCGCCCTACCTCGATGTGTTCAAGAAACGCCCTGATCATCTGAACATCGAGGTCTTCGATTGCGAGTTCCGAAGGGGAGCGCTTGAGCCGTCCAGCGGCAAACCGCAGCAAGAGGGTGAACGCGTGGGCATAGGCTGCGATGGTATGTCGGCTTGCACCGCACTCGCCCGGAAGATGGGTTTGCATGAAGGCCGAAAGATCGGGAGCGAGCGGGGTCATGCTGCACCTCCGATCCAGGTCTCTTCGGCGGTCGAGGCGATTATCTTCAGAAGAACCGGCGTGGCCTCAAGGTACCAATAGGTGTTGGCGATATCGACATGGCCGAGATAGGTGCTCAGGGCCTTCATGTGCCGCATGACCGCCTGCGGATCGTTCCCGCAAGCTTCCAGAGATCGCACCGCAAATGTATGGCGCAGATCGTGCAGCCGGGGTCCGGGACCAGTCGGAGTGCGATATCCGAGCTTGCGGACGATCCGGACGAAGACCACGTGGACCCTGGTCGCCGTCGGGGCACGGCCATGGCCGAGTACGAAAAGATCATCGCCGGGATTGCGCACGACGCCTCGGGCTTCGAGATAGCGGTCAAGCGCGGCGCGGGTCGAAGCATGTATCGGCACGAGGCGGCTCTTGCCGAACTTGCCATGCCGGATCATGAGACCGTCGTCGGTCAGGTCGTCGCACCGGAGCGACAAAGCCTCCGAAATCCGCAAACCTGTCGATGCAAGCAAACCGATAAGATTGTGGTAAGTCAGCGGGCTGATTGATGTCAGGCCCGGCACCAGAAGCGCTTCCCGCATGATCCGACTGATCTGGCCCTGCGTCATGATATACGGGGCGGGCCGCTGCCGTCGTGAACGGCCCAGCAGATTCAACGGCGGTATCTCGTGATGCGCATCTTCCGCATGCAGGAATACGGCTAACGCCCGGGCTTGATCGACCCGAATTTGCACGGCACCTGGCGTCGAGGCGCCACCAGCCCATTCCAATATCAGGGTAGTTGTCACGTGGCTGGCTGATCGGTCTGCAGCGAAATCCGCGAAAGAGCGCAAGGACGTCTCTTGCGCGGCAAACTTCTTTCCAAGGGCGCGGTTCAGTTGAACGAAGCGATCGACATGGGAATGCATCATGATGCGCACTCCGGCCAAGGCTGGGCCACACCTGCCAGCATCTCGATATCGACCTTGGCATAGATCGCGGTCGTATCACGCGAGCTGTGGCGAAGCGCGACACCGATCTGATCAAGATCCGCGCCGCCGCGCAACCAGGCCGATGCCAGTGAATGGCGAAACACGTGCGCGCCCGTCGGCAGACCGGTGAAGCCACCCCGGGCAAGGACACGGGAAACGATCCCGGCGATCTCAGCAGAGGACCGAAACGGAGTGAATGGCGCCTGAATGCGCAGAAAGACCCTGTCAGTTGTGACGACCGGACGCACATCTTCGATATAGGTCAGCAGCGCATCCCCAGCATCCTGTGGTATTGGTACCAAAACTTCGCGTCTGGCTTTGCCATGCAATCGCAACCGACTCGCACGCCAGTCAATGTCTGACAGCCGCAATTGCCAGATGTCACCGGCGCGCAAAGCCAGCCGCGCGAGCAGAAGGAGTATGGCGCGGTCCCGTATCTCGACAGGCGTTTTGGTTCCACAGGACGCTATTATCTCTTCAATTTTGGTTCGAGGGATCGTCGGTGGTACCGTTGACAGCTTGCGCCAAACGGCAGATGGCACAGCATACAGGAGCGACGGGGCGCATTGATTCTGAACAATCGTGAAGCGCAAGAAAGCGCGCAGAACGGTCACCGTCATCCGCACCGAAGATCTTGAGCGCTCTTCGCCCTGGTTCAAAACGATCGAGCGGATTGCCGCCGCGTTGTAGTCTTTCGGGGTTGCCCCGAGGCTATCCAGCCAGCGGTTCGCTTCGTACAAGAAGCGCCGTACGGTCTCGTGCGTCACCCCACGTTCGCGGCGCAACCATTCCGAGAACTCGGTCAGGCGCGGATCGCAGTCAGGCGCTTCAGGCGGGATCAGACCCTCATCCCTCAGGAACCGGACAAAAGCACGCGCACCACGGCGGCGGTTCTTGAGGCGCGAGCCCAGCATGTCCTTGCCATGTTTGGTCTTCTCCCCACAGCGGCAATTATGCCGTGCGAAATGATCGATGGTAGCCTCATCGATTCCGTGGGCCGGAACACGCATCAGCAGCGCCCATTCCGCGAAATGGCGGGCCTGAGTCAGCTGCGTCGAGTACGTCACCTTGCTATATCCGGTGGCGCAGAGCTTCTCTGCATGGGCCTCCAGATATTGCCCGAGCCGGGCGACTTCATTTGCAATGAAGACCACCCCGGTGGCTTCGAGATAGTTCAGGAATCTGCGTGTATCTGTGGCGTAGGCAGGCTTGCGCAGTTGCGCAGGGCTGTAGCGGCCGCAGCGGCAGTGATGGCGAAGGAACCGATCCACCGCCGATGCGTCGAGGTCTCTGGTCGGGATCTTCCGGGCGCGTGCCCACTTCAGAAAATGCCGGGCGGCACCCACGGCGCCCTTCGAGAGCCGGGGATTGTCTGCGAGATAGGCGCTGACCAGAGCGACGTCGTCGGCGTCGGCACGGCCGCCGAGCGGAGAGTTGGAGGGGGAGTTCATGGGGGATGTCCTTCTGCGGTTGAGAGCAGAGGCATCATGATTATCCAAAGTGGAAACCCGAAAATGAATCAGCAGAACAACAGGTTGAAATCCCGAACTCCGCATAACGGTGACGCGGCATATTACGTGTTATCCGGAACTCCGGATAAAACATAATCACGCGGCGTCAAGGCACCCTCAACGAGTTCATCCTCCGGGTCCATCGTCTCAAGTCGGCGCTTCAACAGATGGAGTGGTTGCCGCCCTCCCCAGACGGCATCGCAATGTGCCAAGGTCGTGGTGTTGAAAGCCACACAAAGAGGAGGACGGCGAGATGAAGGATATGATGATCGGGGTCGATCTGGCAAAGAATGTTTTTCAAGTTCATGGGGCGCTGCACACGGGGGAGATTCAGTTTCGCAAGAAGCTGACGCGAACGCAGTTTCCCGTGTTCATGGCTAAGCAGGAGCCAAGCTTGGTTATCCTCGAGGCATGTGGCAGCGCACATTATTGGGCGCGCGAGATGGAAGCGCTTGGACATGAGGTAAAACTCATCGCGCCACAGTATGCTCGCCCGTTCGTGAAGCGCCAGAAAAACGACGCTGCCGACGCCGAGGCGATTGTCATCGCGGCTCGCCAGCCCGAGATGCGCTTCGTGGAGCCTAAAACAGTCGAGCAACAATCGCGCGCGGCAGTTTTCCGTGGCCGGGAACGCCTGGTGCATCAGCGGACGGCGGATGTGAACGCCTTGCGGGCGCTGTTGTATGAGCATGGGCATGTGTTTCCTCAAGGGATACGCAGTCTTAATCGCATCACAGCGCTTGTAGAGGATAAGACTGCCGACTTGCTGTCATTGATCCGCGAGGAGTGCTTGGACCTGCTGGCGCAGATTGCAGAGAAAACGGCGCGTATCAACGAACGCACCGCGAAACTCGAGTCGCTGGCCGCTGAGTCAGACAGGGCGCGCAGGCTTCAGACTATGCCCGGTGTTGGGCCACTGACGGCCATCGCTGTAGAAGCGTTTGGACCTGATATGGCGCAGTTCAAAACGGGACGTGACTTTGCGGCTTGGTTGGGTCTGGTGCCCAAGCAACATTCTTCGGGAGGCAAAGAACGTTTGGGGCGGATGACCAAGGCCGGGCAAGCTGATATAAGACGTCTCTTGATCATTGGGGCAATGTCGCGGCTGGGCTGGCTCGGACGGCGCACAATTACGGAGGGCAGCTGGCTATCACGATTGTTGGCGCGCAAGCCCAAGATGCTGGTCGCTATCGCGCTGGCCAATAAGATGGCCCGGCAAATCTGGGCGATGCTGACAAAGAACGAAGATTACAAGGATCCGGCGCTGGCAGTCGCGGCATGATGCTCTTGTTGAACTGCTAGCGACGGTGCCAAGGGGAGTGTAAGAAGACGACGACCTGAATGGGCAAAACGATCGAATAGATCTGGATTGGGAAAACCAGTTAGGGCCTACGAGCTCAGAGCTCGCTCAACAGATTTGGACCTGATCCGCTGATCACCATCCCGGCCCGCGGCTTTTGGAAGTGCCGCATCTCGAGGCCTTACAGAAGACCGCACTCGATCACTCGCCAATAGGGTCAAAAAATTCTTGCACTACGGGCGGCAACCACAGAAGGCTCTCGCCTGTCGAGACCACCTGGATGACGCAAGCATAGCCCGCCACCAGATCCTGCTCGATGGCACGGATGATGGTTAGGGCTTTCATGCCCAACAGGAGATGGTTGAAAAACCGCTGCTTCGTGCTCTCGAAGCGGGACTTGGCCGAAGCGCGTGCGGCCGAGGCATTGGTCTCGCCCGAGGCGTCGTTGACCCCAGTCGCGGTCAGCGCCGCCTCGAGATTGTGGTGGATCGTCCGAAACGCACCCGCATAGGCGTCGTAGATCTCGATCTGGGCCGGGGTGAGCGCGTGTTCGAGCACGTCATACTCCACCCCATCAAAACTGAGGGCACGCGCCGTGTAGAGCCCGAGCGTCTTGAGATCGCGCGCGACCACCTCCATGGCAGCGACACCGCCGGCTTCCATCGCAGAAACGAAGCTCTCGCGGCTTGGGAAGGGGTATTCGGGGCCCTGCCCCCAGAGCCCCAGCCGCGCGGCATAGGCGAGGTTGTGGACGCTCGTCGCACCCGTGGCCGAGATGTAGAAGACGCGGGCGCGGGGTGCTGCCAGTTGCAGCCGGAGGCCAGCAAGGCCCTGCTGGGAGGGTTTGACCCCCCTGCCCTGCTCAGACCCTGCCGCGTTCTGCATGGCATGGGCCTCATCAAAAGCGAGGACGCCTTCAAAGTCTTCGCCCATCCAGTCGAGGATCTGGCTCAGTCGCGTGGTGCCGCATTTGCCCGCGGACCGCAGCGTGGCGTAGGTGACAAAAAGGATACCGTCGCCCTTCGGGATGGGCTGGTCCGGTTTCCATTTGGAGAGCGGCTGGATGTCGGCGGGCGAGCCGCCGAGATCGGTCCAGTCGCGGATGGCGTCCTCGATGAGCGTGGCGGATTTGGAGACCCAGATCGCCTTCCTGCGCCCGGAAAGCCAGTTCACGAGAACGAGCCCCGCGCATTCGCGGCCCTTGCCGCAACCGGTGCCGTCGCCGAGGAAATAGCCAAGGCGATAGGCCCGTGCATCCGGGTCATCATCGGCGCGCGTCAGCTTGGTCTGGTCGTCATCGATGGTGAACCTACGGGGCAGGTCGCGCCCATGGGCATCATGCGCCATGATGATGGTTTCCAGCTGCGCCTCGGAGAGATGTCCCTCCTCGATCAACCGGGCGGGCAGGCGCAAGTCATCACTGCCCGTGTTTGAGGGCATGGGCGGGGCAACCGAGGCCATGGCGATGCTCTCGACGAGCGGCGTAGGATGTTCTTGCGCACCCGCGATCTCGACCCGCTGCGGACGGTAGCGCGCATAGATGTCCGAGATGGGCGTGTTGTCGCGCGGGATATCAAGGCTCGTGAAAGTTAGCGGGCGGACGGCATTGGCCCGAGGCTTGGAGGCGGCGACAGGCGCAGCGGCGGTCTTGCGCGGAGCAGAGGATAGAACGGTCGGCCGCCTGTGAGGGATCGTCGCTGCCTGTTGTACAGGGCGCATCTCGGTCCGGGTTGAGGCCACAGCATCAACATATGCCAAGGCTTCATCCAGATCCCGCACAGGGACGCGGATCATTTCGCCGTCCTCCTGCACCTTGTCGAAGACCATCAGCTGGGTTTCGACAGAGGTGCCGAGCTTGCGGTAGACCTGCCCCGGCATCGTCAGCGCCAAGCGTGGCGTCAGGAGACCGCAGGCGCGGGACCAATGCGCGGCATCGCGTTCGGGCGTGAATCCCGGCGGCATGATCGCCACCAGCCGCCCGCCGGGCGCGAGACGCTTTGCAGCCCCGATGAGATGTTTTGCAGCGATGTGCTTGTCGCGGGAACGATCGACCGAGGAGGCGAAGGGCGGGTTCATCACCACGACGTCGGGTAGAACCGGCGTCTGCAGCAGATCGTCGATATGCTCACCGTCATGGCCCGTCACATCGCCGCCAAAGACCGCGCGCAAAAGGCTCTGGCGAAAGGGCTCGATCTCGTTGAGCACAAGGGTGGCACCGGCCCGGACGGCGAAAGCGGCCAAGGCGCCGGTGCCCGCCGAGGGCTCCAGAACGGTCTCGCCCTTGCGGACCGCAGCCGCCCGCACGGCCAAGGCGGAAAATGGCAGTGGCGTGGAAAACTGCTGCAGCCGGATCTGCTGCTCTGACCGGCGGGTTTCCGTCAGCAGCCGTGAGGCAAGCAGCTTTGCAGCAGCGATGTCACCTGCCGCGTCGGCCCCACGCAGCAGCACCTGGACGGTCGCGGCCTGCATCAGGTCATAGGCCATGCGCCAGTCCCAGGCACCGCCGGCATCGCTGCCATGAAACGTCTCGCGCATGATACGCGCGAGCGCTGAACTGCGCAGGGGTTGGTGGTCGATCTCCGTGCCGATCTGCGCGAGGGCAGAGGCGAGGTTTGCGTCGGATTCAACAGGATTGGGGAGCGTTGAGCGGTGCTTGGACATGGGGGTTTCCTTTGGATCAGGGTCTGAGTTCCAAAGGACAAAAAGCCCGCTCTACACTTTGAAGGCGTAGAGCGGGCAATTTCTTAGCGGAGGGCCTGCACGCCGATCATGGCCACTGCTGCGCAGCATGAAGTACGCGCAAAATGGTCACCATCTCAGGGCTTTCAGCATAAACCACGATGTAGTTTGGCCGAACAACCATCTCCCTAGTCCCGTCCACACGGCCCGCGCGGTACATCTGAGGGCGTTCTGGAAGGAGGGACGTCTTGTGTTCAATCTCGTCTTTGAGAACTTGGGCGGCATCCGGGTTGTCGTCAGAGATGTAGTCAATGATTGCCAACAAGTCGGCGATGGCCGTGGCTTTCCATTCAAGATTTGGCAAGGCGCTTCCCGTCAATCAATGCCTGGGCGTCTTGCATCGCCTTGGCATGGGGCGTTGTGGGCCTTGGATCGTCCAGCGCTTCCTGTACCTTCGCCCGGAACCAGGCATCATAGGCATCCGGATCAGCGGTCAATCCGGCAGGCAATCCGCCTTCTGCGGCCACGCGGGTCAGAAGAATACGCACCGCATCGGAGAGCGTCAGACCGACGCCCGCAAGTGCGTCCGAAGCCTGTGCTTTCAGCTGATCGTCAACACGAACATGAAGCATGGATGTTTGGGCAGGCATGGATGGTCCTCCAGTTGATGGGAGTGATGTATCTCATTTGAGATACGGTTTCAAGTCGGCATTATGTGCGCGCGTGGTTCCGTGGTGTTGTCTCAGCGAGAAACTCAACCACCCTGCCCCGCCAGGAACTCCGCCAGCACCGGGCTAGCCGCACCTTTCGCGGAGCTGAGCAGCTCCGAGCCCGCAAGCGAGGCCTTCGACAGGCGTACGAGCCCACCAGTTTCCTCGATGCGGTAGCAGCGGCGTTTCTGCCGACCCCGCCTGTAGTGTGTCGCGGTGACGATCTGGCAGGTGCTGCCATCGGTGAGCGTCACGGGTGCTGCGAGCCTGATCTTGTCGCCTTCCTCGTAGTCAGGGATCGAAGCCCAGTCCCGGCAGCGCTGGCGCCAGTCCTGGGCGTAGCTGTCCGGGTCTTTCAGGTCGGAGAGGAGCTCGATCAGCCCAAGGGGAGCACGAGACTCGTTCGGGCCAGCGCTTTCCTCCATGTCCTTGTAGCCCCAGCAGCCGTCATCGTATCGGGTGAGGAAGACAGCTCCGAAAGTGATGGAGCCATCCGCATCGGTGACATAGGTCGCGTCTTCGACAGGGGTGCCGTCGCGATTGGTGACCCTAGCCGCTGCATACCAGGTGGAGCCGACCTTACCGGCCTTGACCAGTTCGGTTTTGCGCGTGTCGCCCTCGAAGGTGCACAGCCGGGCAATCTCCGCTTTCTCGTCCGCGTAGGTCTGGACGCGGCAATCGGTGTAGAAGAGCCATCCCATTATGCCGCCCTCCGGTCATCGATTTCCATCAATGCATCGAGCGGCACGCGGTAGGGCTGCATGACGTCGAAATCCTCGCAATTGCCGCAGTTCTGCACGATCGCGAAGGTGTCGCAGGCATCCTTGAGGATGACCCGGAAGGTGCCGCCGAGGCCTGACGGCACCTCGTAGGTCCCGCCGATGAGATAATCCGAGGCCCGGCGCACGAAGACGCGGATGCTGTGGCCATCGGTGGCGAGCCGGATGGTCCCCCGCCCCCGGTCGATGAGCACCTGCACGTCATCCAGGATGTCGGTGTAGAACTGGCCTGTCAGATCGCGAAACGCCATGCGGCGCTGCGCCATCCAGTCGGTATCCCGAAACGGGTTCATGCCGTCGGCGAAGGCAAAGGAGGGATCGGCCTGTTCGGTGGTGACGATACGGGTGGTCGTACCATCGATGCCGTTCGAGCGCAGATGCACGCCATTGCCGACGATGAGGATCAGGGCCGGCCTGTCCACGGGCCCGTTCCAGTTGGGCAGGAAGGTTTTGCAGGCGCGCGCATGGGCGATCTGCGCCGCAACAGCGGAGGCAGAGAACTTGAGAATAGCCATGGGGATGTCTTTCGGTTGGGTATGAGAAGATCGACCCGCGCAGGCGTCATGGCTCGCGCGGGTCGCGTGAGGACTCAGGCCGCTTGCGCGATCTCGCTGTCAGGCTCGGGAGATTGCGAGGCATGCTCCGCCTCATCACAGGCGACGCCGGCGGTCTGCATCATGGGCGGGCACCAGGCGGCCACAGCAGCGCGCTGCGCGTCCGTGAGCGTCGCGAAAGGCTCGGCGAAGAGCTTGTCGCAGAAGGCGACGATCTCTTTCTTGCTCGACGAGGCCAGCGTCACCGCCTCCTGGGCCAGACCCAGATCTTCGCCGAGGATCTTCAGAAGCCAGGCCTTCTTGAAGCGGTTGAAGAGCGCCGCATTTGGCGTCCAGTGGGCGCGGATGTCGGGCATGATCTCGATCTCGAAGTCATGCATCAGGCTGTCGCGCTGGCGGTCCCGTGCGAAGCAGGACTGCGTCGTGCTGGCGGTCGCATAGGCCACGAGCTTGGCCTTCTCGCCGGCCTCCAGCGCGCGAAACGCCGCGAACTGATCGGCGGGCGAACGGTTGTCATCGAGCCAGGAGAGGTCCAGCGCATCATGCGCCGCCGCCACCTGCTCAAGCGAGGTCTCGTCGATCTCGTCCATTTTGGCATGGCTGCGGTATTCCTTGCGGGCATCGATCTTGATCGCCTGCGTGACGCTCATGCCGCTGGCCAGAACATCACTGACCAGCTTGAAGAGCGTCAGATCGAGCGTGGCCTCGGGATGCAGCGCCATCGCGGCGCCGAGGGCCATGGCCCGCTCCGTCTTGAGGTCCTCTGCCAACGAGGCCGGGTAGCTGATTTCACCAGCGTCGGGGGCCTCCTCTCCGGTGGTGTTGGTCGACGAACCGCGCGCGCCCTCCCCTTTCACGGTGTCCTCGGGGCGCACGAGGCCGATATGGAGCGTAATCTTTCCACCCTGCCACGACGCGATCACCCCGGACCGCGCGAGGTCCTCGGCGCTATAGGCCTCCTGCAGATCGCGCGCTTCGTCTTCCAGAGCATCCACGCGCTCGTAAAGGGCATTGTAGGCATCGTCTTCGAGCCCCTCATCCTCCATCTCGAGCTGCAGTTTCTCAAGCTCGGCGGTGATCTCATCGATGCGCTTCTGGCTCGCCTCATCCGGCTCGATCGGGCTGGGATAGACTCGGCCATAGTCGGCCATGGTCGCGTAATCGTAGCGGACCACCGAATCGGCCCAAGCAAAGCCCAGCTTTATGCGGGCCTCCTCGGCGGCGGCCGCGAGCTTCTCGAGCAGGATGGTTTCGACCAGCGCAGCGTCTTCCAGCACCGAATGCTCTTCCAGGAGATCGGCCGCGATCGCTCCGCCGCGGGCCTCGTATTCCTCGCGCACGAAGGTACCGATGTCGTCGCTGACCTGCACCCCGCGCGATTTGAGCGCCTGACGGACGGTGTAGGCCTGCAAGTAGCTGTCTTCCTTGGTGAGCGCCTCGAAGACCTCGCGCTGCACTTCCTGGCTCGGATGCTCAGCAAAGGCCTTCATCGTGTCGAGTGTGATTGTCTTCGCGCGAGCCGCCGCGCGAATGTCGGGATGAATGAGACCGTAGCGCAGGCGGCCTTTCACGGCAGCGACTGTGGTGCCGAAGGTCCTGGCGATGGTCTCGGGGGTCTGGCCATCGACCTCCATCATCCGCGCGAAGGCCTCGAACTCGTCAATCGCGTTCATCGGGGCTTGCGTGATGTTCTCGGCGAGCGACAAGGCCGTGGTGACGTCGCAGTCGTCCCGGACGAGACGGCAGTCCACCTTGGTTTTCGCCGTGAACCCCTTGACGGCCTTGTCCGCGACCAGCTCTTTCAGCGCGGCATAGCGCCGGCCACCGGCAAGCACGGCATATTTGCCGTCGAGCTTCTGGACAAGGAGCGGCTGGAGCAGGCCCAGTACGGCGATGCTGGCCTTCAGATGGGCGATGTTCTCGGGGTCGTAGGTTTCCGGGGAGTTGCTACGCACATTGGCTGGATGGGCAGTCAGATCGCCGATGGCGACGGAGACGGGTTTGAAGCTTGCGGTCATGGGATGTCCTTTTCGATGGGTATGGTGAGATCCGCGCGTTCACGCACGTGACCAATCCCCGGCTTCGGGGATCAAAAGGACAAAAGGCCCACTCTCCCCTTGAGGGGTCGGTGGGCCTTCATTGCCTGAGATGTCGGGGGGGTGTCCCCTGCCCTACCAGTCGCGCGCCAGCATGATGGTCAGCACGCGCATGGTGGTGGCAGGATTGTCCGGGGTCTCAGCCCCGTAGCGGAAATCCGAATCTGCCTCATAGAGATCGATCTTCCAGAACACGGTCTCGCCTCGGATCTCGACCGCGCCAAAATCGTGCCAGCCCTCGGGATCATTCTCTGGCTCGAACGTGGCAAACTCACCAGTCGCCTTCACCGCCTCGGCCATGAAGCCATCGCCGGCCTCCATAAGCGAGCGGGTGACATGCATCCGGCCCTGGATGGGCTGCGCGGGCGGCACACCAAGGCACGCGAGCTTGCGAAACGCGTCGTTTTGCGCCGCGATCACACTCGGATCCGGGCGGTATGTATGGGTTTGTGCGGTCATGGACATGGGGATCTCCTTTGAGAGGTTTGAAACACCCTTCTCAAAGCCCGCTTCCGTAATGGGGCGGGCCTCTGTCAACGCGAATTACCCATGCAGGATGAAGCCCCAAAGAACCTATGGCGGGTGGGGGAGGTGAAGCTGGTGGTGGCCAACCATTGTAGCCATATTTGTGGCTATATATGAATTTTCTCATATGTGTATACAGCCTCACCTCCTTCACCTTCTTTACCCACTCCTTTATTTTCAAATAGTTAGATAGAGAAAATAGGGTGAGGCAGAGGTGAGGGAGGTGAGGTAGCTCTACAACCTGCATTCCCCAGGTGGCGTGTCGTTTGAGGTGAAGATCGCCTGTATCCGATCGCTAGACAAGGATTTTCTGCCGCAAGCGGCACCTGCGGTCGCGCAGACTGCTGGATCTGGACGGATCAGACCGCGAAGCCGCTGTTTCCTTGCCCAGGGGCGGCGTTTTTCAGCGCAGCGGACAGATCTGTCCAGCCGCTTTCGTTCAGTTTGAGCGTGGATCGCGATCATGCGCATAGCGGTGGCGCTCGCAATCGGCGGATAGCGGCGAGGATGGCGCGTACCATCGTGCCGGTGACAGCGACCTCGGCCAGCTGGAAGGTGATGGTGCGGGCGTGACGGACCACACGTGCCCCGATCTTGATCAGCTTCAGTTGCAGGCTGGTCAACGACCAGTCGGCCATGGCTTCGGGCAGCTCGATGCAGCGCAAGAAGGTGGCCAGGTTGTACGCCAGGGCGTGCAGTTGCAGCCGCACCTCATTGTCGCGGAACTTCCGGCACGACAGCCGCGTCCAGCGAAAGGCGTATTTGCCCTCTTTGATGTGCTGCTCGGCGGTGCCGCGCTGGTTGTAGAACCGCACCACCCAGTCCGGCTCCATCGGCAGGTTGGTGACGATGAAGCCGACACGCGGGAACAGTTCGCCCGGATGCCATTCGATCTTGGCGATCACCCGGCGTTCCTTGTCCCAGGACGCCGCCTGATACTCGAATTCCTCGAAGAACCGCTTGACCTTGGTCAGTGACGGCCGCCCGACAGGGCGCGTTAGCCGATGCGCGATCTTGTCCTTGAGGACCGCGTTTGCGGGCAGCCGGATGGCGTAGAAGAACCGCGCTTCTTCCAATCGCTCATAGATCGCCGGGATCGCGTAGGCAGCATCGGCCCGGAAGAACCTGCCACCAAGGTCGCGCTCCGCGTAGCGCGCAATGACGGGGTCGAGAACATCACGCCAGCCATCGGCGCTGTGGACGTTGCCATGGCGCAGGGCGCAGCGTTCCAGCATCCCGAACTGGTTGAACAGAAAGTTGGGGTGATAGCAGCTACAGTCGAAATGGCCATTCCAGGCGGACCCTTCCTGGTCGCCATGGGTCGGGCTGACCGAGCTGTCCATGTCCAGAACGATGTACTTCAGCCCGTTACGGTCATGGAACCGGTCGATCCATTGCCCGTTCAGGTCGGCCAGCGCGGCACGGTTCCCGGCCAGAGCCAGCGTCTCGGTCTCGAACCGTCCCATCTGCGATGCCGAGGCCGCTTGTGCATCGACCGCTCTGCCGCCGACAACTTGGCGCATGACCGGATCGCAGGCGAGACGGTTGGCGTCGTTGACATCCTCGTATCCGGCCAGCCGCCCAAAGACTGATTGCCGGAACAGGCCGTCGAGCCGATGGACCGTGTTCTTGCCAGAGCGAGTATCGCGCAGCGCCGCTGACGCCAAATCGGACAACCCGAGCGCGTCATCAAGCTCGCGCATCACCAGAAGGCCGCCGTCGGAACTGAGCTGCGTGCCGCGAAATTCCAGCCGCACGCGAGGGTCGAAATCCACCCGATCTGCCCGTTGCAAGCCCGCACCCTCTGGGTGATCCATGAAACGCGCCCCTCGCAGCCTTCAACACCATGTTTTATATAGGAAATATAATGGTCAGGACAGCGAAATCAGCGCCTTACTTGGGAAATGTGGGGTCAAGGGTTTCGGGCAAGTCAAAAATCCCGGCGAAGATCTCAACTTTCACCGAGTTTTAAGGCACAGATTCAGAAGCTTTCTTTTTCTTTTTCACTGCACCCGCACGTCAGGACTGAAGGACACCCCTTGCACGGGCTTCGCTCTTCCGTCCGTAGTCAGCCGCATGGCTGCCACTCTATGCCTGGTCCAAATCTGGTCCTGGGTGCCCATCTTTTACGCGTATTCAGCGTTAGCCGATAACTAGCGGGCTTTCGGCATCTCCAGGAACCTCGTCCCGGCAAGGGACCTCGTCGTACCTGTCGTCAGGTGCAGTGCGTTCCTCCGTCAGATCAAGTTCTGGAATTATTTTACTCAGACCGTTGCCGGGGAGCTCTGCACATGGCGGAATGGTGTGCCGTCTCGCCACATGCGGTGCAATACAACGCCAATACGCCGCGCAAGTGCAATCAAGGCCCGTTTCGATCCACGCCGATGGGCCACTCTGAGCGCCCAGGCCTGGAGCCAGTTTGGTGACCCACGGTGCATCAAGATCATCGCCGCTTGATACAAGGCCGTTCGAAGGGCCCGGTCACCGGCTCGAGTAATTTGCCCGACAATGTCCATCTCTCCGGATTGCGTACGTCTCGGCGTCAGCCCCACCCACGGACCAACATCCTTCGATCGCGCGAACCGGGTCGGATCGTCGATCGCGGATTTGACCGTCAGGGCGACGATCCGACCGACGCCTGGCATCGTCATCATCAGACGGCAAACGTCGTCTTGTTTTGCCAGATCCGCGATTGTCGCATCCAATTCAGCCAACTCGGCGCGCAACTGCGCACGCGCGCGCAAAAGGGCCTCTGTCGACGCCGACAGGATTTCATTCTGCTCAACCAGTTCCCTCACCCGGGCCTCGTACCTGATCCGGGTGACGTGTCCCAGCTTCAGACCGAAGTTCCGCAAAACACCCCGCATGGAAAGCTCAAGGTTGATGATGGCCTGCTGAACTGACTTGCGCGCTGTCAGCAACGCGCGGATTTCCTGGGAGGACACCGATTTGCGGTGCACGGGCCTGTACCATCCCATTTGAAGCAAGCGCGCAATGCCCTGAGCATCGCGCCGATCGGTTTTGATCGGCATGGCTTTCAAAGCGGCTTTCACCAACCGCGTTTCCATCAAGACCACGTCAAGTCCGGCCTCTTCGATGCCCTTACTCAGCCATTGGGACAGTGGTCCGGCTTCAAGACCGATCGCATCGACCGCGTACGGCAATGACGTCATCGCACGCACCAGCGCCTCAGGCTCGCTGGCGGCCTCCAACTCCTCAACAACCTTCCCTTGCGGCCCCAGCACACAAATCGCCGTGCTTGTCAGAGATACATCTAGTCCGATAAATACATTCATGTCGTTGCCCTTCTATTCTCAGGAATTGAGGCGCATGGAAACATACGACCTCGTAGACGCGCTGCAGGCGCATCAAGGGCAACGGCACTCCACATCATGCTGTCAAGCAAGCGAAACGTGCTCGATTCGCCGACAGCCCCATTACGGCATCTTTCACTTTTCCGCGTGGTGAACCAAACCTCCCCAACCCAAACAGATCCAAGTGTCCGTTCAGCGGGACTTTGCTGCCGTTCGACAATCTGATCCAGAACCGCTAATCAACGGCATGCGCAAAACCATCGTTGATACACTTGCGACAGTGATCTTTTTCACGTTTGTCGCATCGCTTACCGAATTGTTCGTCGCAGGTATGGAGCCCGGCGAAGTTCTGAAGACGCGACTGACAATGATACCGCTCATGCTGTTCACAGGGCGACCGTACGGACTCTGGCGAGACTGGTTTTTTAGCACAACCAAGCCCACGGTTTCTTGGAGCAAAACTCTGATCGACGGGCTCGCCTTCTTGTCGTTCCAATTGCCCGTTTATGCCGTAGTGCTGTTTTTCGTTGGAGCTGACCGAAGCGAAATTGTTTTGCTTCTTGTATCAACCGCTGTGCTGATGTTCGCAGTCAGCCGACCGTTCGGACTGTTCCTCGATGCAGTTCGCAAAGTTTCTGGTGTGACCTAGCCTGAATTTCGGTCACGCATTCGATGTGATATTGGACTCAAAGCGGCCATATTCCGCTTCGCAGCAATAGATCTGTCAGGCGGCCTCGGCGCTGCGCCCTGCCCGTCTCCGATCTGGCGATCAGGTAGTCGCAAGCGCGCTGCGCGTCCGCGGCGTGCCGGAAGATCGCGCCCTTGTCCGACCGAAGAACGCGCAACCAGTTGTGGAGGTAGGCGGCATTCATCTCGAGCGTATGCGCGGTGAAGCCGAGCGTCTGACCCAGGAACACCGAGGTCAGTTCTGCGACGATCTCCTCGCGCGCGTAGGAGGTGATGCCAAACTTCGAGAACCCGAAATCACGGTTCAGTCGATGGGGGGCCTTCGTGGCATGGGCCAGCTCATGGGCCCAGACCCCGTAGAAATTGCGCGGGTCCTGGAACCGCGTGATGGATGGCATGTAGACCTTGTCCACGGGCGGCAAATAGTACGCCTCCGTCCCCGTGAAGACGGTCGTGATGTCGATGGCATCGAAAAACGCCTGCATGTGCGGGATGGGCTCGGACGGGGGATGTTCAGGCACCGGGTCCGGCTCGGGATGGAAGCTATCCGGCAAACCCTCGATCTGGCAGGCGTTGAATACGCGATAGGATTTCTGGAAGCGGAAGATGCGGGCTTCCTCGGAGCGATCATCGCTATCGCTGCGGTCGTCCTCGCCGCCCGCGTCTTTCCGGCTTTGGCCGTAATAGACGACGACAGAGGATTTCTCGCCCTTGCGGACCTTTGCGTCCAACGCATTGGCCTGCGGCAACGTCATCCAGAAGGGCGAGCTGTGGCCCGCCATCACGGTCCGCATCGTCAGCAGGAAGTTGTTCACCCCCTGGTAGGGTTCTCCGCCCACGCGCAGGGGACGAGAGCTGCCCCCTGCGGTCCATGGCTTGCGCCACGGCAGGACGCCGCGCTCGATGATGCGGATGATTTCGTTTGTGATGACCTCGGAGGCATCGAATTTGGGCGTGCGGGATCGGGCCATGGCTGGCCTCCTTTCGAGTATTGGTGAGAGGGAATGGTGATCAGATTGACTGACGGGGCCTCGGATCGTTGGCGATCCTGGCACCAAGCACTTCGACCATGTCGACGTAGGTGGTCAGCGGGACGGACTTGCCAGGACCCCAGGGTTCAGGGTCGACCGATCCGTCCCGCGTCACCCGCGGCAGGTTCGCAAAGGCAATCACATCGGTGACGGGTCGGATATCGATGAAGGGCGTCCCTCGAGGGACCGCAAGAACGGCCAACGGAAAGCGCTCGATCGGCGCGAGGGTCGAGACGGTGGTCCAACCAAGATGGATGAACGTGCCGCCCTCTCCGCAAATCACATGGGCATTCGGCAGCGTCGCCGCCTGCCTGAGATAGCCGAGATCACGCAGGACCGTCTCGCGCTCGAGCCGTTGTGCCTGCCCCGTCTGGCCGGTTCGGCGTAGTTCCTTGTGTCGCCACCACGAGGCAGCGGTCGCGCGCAACACGCGCAAGACACCTATTTGCATGGGAATGCCCTTCGTCAGGAACGACAGACCGGAATCCGGCCCGGACCCATCTGAGGGCCCCCAAAGGCCCTCATTCGTCAGTCACAAAACCCGAAGGACACTTTCTCTTTTTCCGGCCCCTTTGGGCACACAACAAAACCGAAAAGCTCGGCCCTTCTGCCGAAGCCATTGATTTCATGCAGCAATTCCAGATCGGCAGGCAAGATCGGCAACGCATATCGGCAAAACCTTGCTTGAAAGTACGAAATGTGTTTATTTTTCAATTACTTTGCAAACATGGAAGATCGGCAAAAATGCTGGAAACACCCGCCAGAATCGAACCCTGCTTCTTCAAGGAGCATATTCCTACAGAATTGGCAGACCTTTCGGTCGACATCCAGAGGGAAGCCACCAGGCTGGGACAAGGGCTGCATCCTGACAGCGCAGCCGAGCTTGCCGATCTCGTCCGCGTGATGAACTGCTACTACTCCAACCTGATCGAAGGACACAACACACGCCCCCGCGACATCGAAAGGGCGCTGGCTGGCGCCGAGCTTGAAGAGGAAACCCGTCCTCTTGCCCTGGAGGCACGCGCTCATGTCATTGTTCAGCGTTCCATTGACGAGATGCATCGCAAGGGCACCCTGCCCCGCCCCACATCCGTCGCATTCCTGACTTGGGTCCATAAGAGCTTCTACGATGAGATGCCTGACGAGTTTCGGGTCATCGAACATCCCGATGGCACACAAGAGCCCATCGTTCCGGGGCGCATGCGCCAGGATGACGATCGGGAAGTTGCGGTCGGACGCCACCTACCCCCCTCATCATCGCGCGTTGCGGCATTCATGGACCATTTCGACAGACGGTTTCAGATTGCGGCGCGGTCTTCGAGCGGAAGGATCATCGCGATCGCCTCTGCACATCACCGGCTGAACTACATCCACCCTTTCCCGGATGGTAACGGCCGTGTCAGCAGGCTGATGTCTCATGCCATGGCCCTGACAGCGGGGATTGGTGGCCAAGGGCTCTGGTCCGTATCGCGTGGGCTGGCCCGCGGGCTGACCGACCGGGGTGAGTACAAACGGATGATGGATCTGGCCGACAGCCCACGCCGCGGAGACCGCGACGGACGGGGAAACCTGTCAGAAGCGGCACTGAAGACGTTCAGTGAATGGTTCCTAAAGGTGACGCTCGACCAGATCACTTTCTCAGCAAGATTGTTCGATCTCGGCGGATTGGACCAACGGTATCGTCGTCTCGTTGCAGATACCATCGATGACAAGCGAGCGCCGGAACTGATTTCGGCGGTTCTTCGGCATGGCGCACTGGAACGTGGTGACGCGCAGATTGTGCTCAAGACGTCCGAACGTACTGCTCGCAACACACTGAGTAAACTGACCGCCGCCGGATACCTGACTTCTGCCTCACCGAAGACGCCAGTTCGGCTGGCGTTTCCGTTGGATTATCGAGAGCGGCTCTTTCCAAACCTTTTTGGTGATGGTGACCTCCCACAATAACTCTAGGGATTTAGGGTGTAATGCCTGACCGCATATTTCTTCCATGGCCGGCGAGATTTCCAACAAGGCTCGCTCGTGTGTCACTTGTCCACCGCGGTGGACATCTGCTGGTCTGAGATAAACTGAAGAACCACCACGCGCCGCTAGGTGCGTTTGGACAGTTGTGGTTGCCATAAGCGCTGTTTCCCGTTCGAAGTCCACCGCGGTGGACATTAGACGGTTTGCTCATTGGTTTTGGACAGTCGCTTGATCAAAGCTAATGGGTCAAATTGGTTTTGTCTTTGACCCAGGGTGATACTGTAAAAATACGCTCCAAAATCCCTGATGCGTTTTCCGAGCTGTAGCATGATGAAGATCGCGCATGACGTTTTCTGAGCTCCTACAGCATTCTTGGCTTTCTCGAAAGTTTCTGGGTGAATGCCCATCATGGGTGCAAGTGTTCGAGCATGGTTTTCAATGTCCAACCAGTTTCTAAGTCTCTCTGTGGAGAACGATGTCGCCTGATCGCAGACTGAGGTAAGCAAGTCTGGTTTCAGGGCCTCATCGCCTATGTTGCTATCTAAATCTTTTTTTTCTTTTTTAGACTTAGATTGATGCCGGACAGTTTGTCCGTCATTGGCGGGCAATTCCATAGTTTCAGGTGGGTCATCCGGGGTAGATAAACTCTGGAATTCTGCATCTGTATTGGCGAGCAGAGCGTGGTATTCGGGGAGGCTCAGCTTCCTGCGTAGAGCTTTCCGTGCGTGGTTGATGAATGTGTTGCTGGGATCATGCTCTTCCAAATGGGCGAGCTTAGTAAGAATCTGTTTGCGAATAAATATCCGATCGCGCCGGTTATTCTCTAGCTCTTGCGCGATGGCGATAAGCTCGCTCGCACGTTGGAGCAGGGGGGTGAGAGACAATCCATAACTGATGCACTCGCCGCCGGATGAGCGTACGCGGTAGCGCTTTCGGTTCGAACTGTCATTGCGCTTGATGAATCCGAGCTCAACGAAGCGGTTGATGTGCCTGCGGAGTGTCCGTTCGTCGATCCCGCCAACGCGCTGGCAAATGGTGTAGTTGGACGCAAATACCGTTTCGCCGTTGCCAGGTTTCAAAAAGCTGAGCATTGCTTGAAGGGTCTGGATGTGGCCAGGGCGAAGCCCGAACACGCTGCGCGCGTCTCTCAGGGCCCGGAAGATGGTCCAGATATCGATTTCAGATGCGGGAATTGAGCCGCATGATGCATCTGCACCAGCAGCCTCGATTGATAGTTTTGTAAATGCCATGATTTGATCACGATGACCGTTTGGCCCACAGCTTCCCTGTCTCCTCCCAAGATTCTATCTGGGAAAAGGCAGTAAAAATCGGTTCACCGAATCGGTGACTCTTGACCGGTTTGCTGGAGGTTGCTACATCATGAGTGCAAATCGAATGATGAGGGCTCTCCAGGGGAAACTTTGGGGGGCTCTTTTCTTTCTGGTCTTCGCTTTTCTCCTTTGCTCGGGTTCCTCTATGTGGCTTGGGTTAGGACCCAGAGCCGCTCTCATTCCGCCACTCATCGAAGAGTTGCAAAAGCGTAGCTTCCGCACGTTCCTCGAGCCACTGGCCGAATTCCGGGTTGTCCTTTTTGGCGATCTTGATGGCGATCGCTTTCTGATCGACTGTCAGCGTTCCGACAGTGTCGCCGCTCTCATTCTTGACGACGGACGTCACGCCGCGACTGGTCGGTTTCTTGTCTGCACGCGCCTTGTGCGAGCAAGCAGAATAGACTGCCTGAAATCTCTCGGGGCTTGGAGTGTCGTCGGGCAGGGCGGCGATCACCTCTTTGGCCGAATTCACCAAGTCTACCTTTCCCGATAGGGCCGCTAAATCACCCCACTGCCGTCTTCCGATGCCATGTGCCGGCCCGATAAGCTGAACAAGCCCATCAGGCAGTTGATCGATAACGACCCGGTGGTTGGACACGCCTTGCCGGGTTAACCCCAAAGCATCCTGAATGACGCCGGGTTTGTACCCAATTTCCTGCATCTCTCTGATAAACAGAGATTTTTCGATGAAAGACGGATCAAGTCGAAGGTTGTTTTCTTGACCCTGTGCGATAAGCGAGGCGTCGTCGTCCAATGTGCGAACGATTGCCTTGACCGTTCCTCCGATTTTGCGGATCGCTGCCAGTCTACGGCGGCCGTAGATGATGCGGTATCTGTCGGGTTGGCCCGATGGGCGGACCATGATCGGCACTTGTTGGCCATGCTTGCGAATGCTCTCGGCAAGCTCGTCGATACTCGTATCTTCCAGCACCAACCGATCGCGAAGGCCATCCATGTCAATCTGACCGGGTTCGATGTCCCGGATCGAATTGGCCGTGATTTCGCGCAAGGAGTCCCGCAAACCGCCAACAGAGCCGGGCAGCTTTGCAGTTTTTTGCAGGGTAGGGGAGGGAGCCGCGCTCTCTTTTTCGTCCTTCGGAGGTTGGTTGAAAATGTTTCTGGCCATCAGCGACGCCCCCATGCCATTTGGATCGTCTGCTCCAGTTCATCGGCAACGCCGTTCACGCTGGTCAGAGCGCGATCAATCGTTTTCCTGATGAACTGGCCGGGATCAACTTCATAGACGGTTTGCTGGGTCATTCCGGCGTCAGAGATTGCGGTAGACTTCAGCATGGGTTCAGTCATGACCTGGCCGGCGAGAATTGATCTCAGGTAGCCAGCCATTTGGGTCTGTGGCCCATCTGACGGCTCATACCTTGTGATCAGGAATTTGACGAAATCCCATGTCACACGGCGTCCAATCGCTTCTTCAACGGCCTTTACCGTTTCTGACGCAAGTTTCAGGAATTGGCTCATGGAAGCGATATCCAGCATTCCTGGCACGACCGTCACCAGGAGCCCTGTAGAGGCCGCCAATGCCGTGAGAGTCAGAAAGCCGAGTTGAGGAGGGCAGTCGATCAGTACGATGTCGTAATTTGCCTCTACCTCCTCAAGTGCCAAGGCGAGGCGCTCCGCAAAAATGGGCTGCATCCGACGGGCGAGCGCGTTTGCTGTCTCGGTTTCGTACTCCGAGAGCATCAAGCCGGCCGGAACCATGTCGAGTTTGTGAAAGTAGGTCTTTTGGATCACGTCAGAGAGCGGAACCTGATCCTCATATCTCAGAGCATCATAGATTGTTCCGCCCTCGGCGAACTCGAGCTCAGGCCGAAAGCCGAAAAATGTGGTCAAACTTGCTTGCGGATCGAGATCCAGGACCAAAACACGGTAGCCGCGCAAGGCATAACGCTGTGCAAGATGAATCGTCGCTGTTGTTTTCGACGAACCACCTTTGAAATTGACGACCGATAGCACCTGAAGTCGGTCGCCATCGCGTCGACCTGGCCGATACGATTCGGCGTTCTTTCCTGTGCGCCCCAAGATGTTGCGCAATTCGTCCACTTCTTGGGCTGTGTAGAACCGGTGCCCGCGGTTATCAGTATGCACTTCCGGGAAGCTACCGTCCTTGTGCCGGTTGCGCAGGTTAGACGTGCTTACGCGCAGGAGACCGGCAACTTCGGTCGAGCTGAAACGCCGCAAGGCTTTACGCTCTTCGGGTTCGAAGGCGATCTTCATCTGCCGATCCAAGGACTCGGCCAGATTGTCGGCAAACGTGCCGATGTCAGAAGAGCCTATGCCTTGCGCATATCCAACGTTTCGATCATCCAT